>JAUSPT010000054.1 GCA_030652805.1 bacterium
GCAAATAGGTGAAGAAGTAGCCAAAATGAAAGTTGTAACTCTAACGCTTGCAGGAGGTTATGAACTGTGAGGTGAAGTCGAATTTTGGAAGCCGCATAACGTCTTGAAAATAAAGGAGTTATGAATTTTCTGACAGGCTATTGATATAATAGTAAGAGGTGAAGGTGAAGAGACAATGTTGGATGTGATTAAAAACAAGCCACTTAGAGATATAATGGGTATTACATGGAGGGAGAATGAGAGAATCGTTAGAAATTCTAACAGACTTTTGATAAAAAATCTTGATAATTTGCATTATGATTATTCTTTGGTTTACCCCTACCTAAAGGATTGGAAAGATCTTGAGGTTCCGTATTATCTACGGAGATTGAAACATTTGCCAATAATAGCTTCAAGGGGATGTCCATTCCGATGTACATTTTGTGCAGCACATGAACAATGGGAAAAAGTTTGGAGGGGGCTCAACCCTGAAGAATTGATTAGACGAATGGAATATTTAGTTAATAAATATAATGTCGGATATTTTCGATTTTACGATGCTTTATTCGTAGGAAGTAACGACAAGATACTAAAATTCTGTGACTTGCTTGAAAGAAGCGAGTTGGATGTTAAATTTAGAATAGATATTAGAGTAGGTACAAATAGAAATGTTTTGGAACGATTGAGAAAAGTAGGATGTGATGTTGTAGGATTCGGGGTAGAGAGCGGTTCGGACAAAATACTAAAGAAGGTTAATAAAGGCATAACGAGGAAAGAGGCCGAAGGGACAATCAAGTTATGTAAAAAACTGGGTTATTGGATGATAGGTTTTTTTATGATTTCATTACCAGAGGAAATAGAGGATGATGTTATGAAAACTTTCGAACTGCTTAAATACTTTGATGTGTTAAACGTACAATTTTTTAAGATACATCCAGGTACATCATTTTATAACGAGTTAAAGCGGAGAGGAGAGATCAATGACGAAATCTGGTTTAATACAAAATATGGGTTTAATACAAAATATGGAAATGAAATTTACTATTGTAAAGACCTATTCCCGAGTGCAAATTTCTACCGAAACGAGGGAGAGCTACTTATTAAATCATCTTCTAAATACACTCACAGCATAACCAGAGTAATCAAACTACATGGATTAACCAAGGGTATATCTGTATTATATCTATCAACCATGAGGGGAATTTTATCAAGGTGGGAATGGGGAGAGAAACTTTATCATAACTTAAGAGAGAAATATGGGCGGGTAATTTCAAAGATGCATATGATAAAAAGCAAAAAAAGGAGTTAGCATCTATATGATGAAAGTAGCCCTAATCAACCCAGGAAAAGATCAAAGATTTGCGGTCCAAGAGCCATTAAATCTTGGCTTTATCGCAGGTTATTTAGAGAAAAATGGCGTCGAGGTTAGAATTATAGATCAATTGGCGGGTCAGAATATAGAGGAAGAAATTGAGCAATTTCGACCAGATATAGTTGGTATAACTGCGACAACACCTCTTGTTTCTGATGCTTATAAGATTGCTGATATGTGTAAAAAAAGAGGGGTTCTAACGGTAATGGGTGGTGTGCACGCAAGTATATTATCAGAAGAGGCCTTGCAACACGTAGATATTGTTGTTAAAGGTGAGGGTGAAATATCAATGCTCAACATCATTAGGAATGATATTAAATCGGGAATTGTTTCAAGCCCTTATATTGAAAATATAGATGAAATACCTCCTCCTGCCAGGCACCTTATGAAGATGGATTTTTATCTGCGTACTAAAGATAGGCTTCCAGGAACCTACCTATATTTTGTCCCACCACACACAAAGACAGCAGCAATTCTGACCAGTAGAGGTTGCCCTCATAACTGCATCTTCTGCCATAATAGCTGGAAGGGTCTTCCCTATCGATTTAATGGTGTGGAGAGAGTTATATCGGAAATCAGGCAGCTCGTAGATATATATGGTATTCAAGCTTTATTTTTTATAGAGGATAACCTATTTGCGAACAAGATTAGACTTCAAAAAATTTGCGAGCAAATGAAAAAAGAGAAATTTAATATTGCTTGGGGTGGAAATGCGAGGGTAGATGATGTTAATCCAGAAATACTCAATGTGGTTAAAGAAGCTGGTTGTCGCCAAATTACTTTCGGTTTTGAAAGTGGCTCTCAGAAGATCTTAGACGTTTTAAATAAGAAAACAACAGTGGAACAGAACAGGAGGGCCATTAGACTTTGTAAAGAGGTGGGTATTATACCTCAGGGAACGATCATGATTGGCAATCCTACGGAAACTGTTGAAGATGTTAAATTAACTCAGCAGTTTCTAAAAGATAGTGAAATTGAAAGCGTGGGTGTATGTCTGACTACCCCCTATCCTGGGACCGAGCTTTGGAAATGGTGTGAGAAACGTAACTTGATACCTGAGTCCTATAGTTGGTCTGATTTCACCTATGACAGAGTGCCGATACCTGCTTGTGATACAATGTCGCCACGAGATATAAAAATGTTAAGTTTTATTACATCTCAAATAATTCACCAAAAAAGGGGGAACATAGAAATTTTATCATATATAAAGGCAAACCTAAGGAATCCATTCAGGTTAGCAGTTAAGTTATTAAAAGGTATTATTATATACTTACCAGGAATATGGAAGTTGATGAAAAGACAGAAATGAGAAGATTATTAATGGACTTAAGGTTATTTCTTTCTAAGATTAAAAAGTTAGCATTTATATTGGCTTACTTGCTGAGAAGAAAAGGGGTTAAATATACCTATAACTATTATCATTTTCTTACCTTTTGGGGACGGAGGAATGATTTCAAAAGAAAGCTGTTATATTCACTTAGCCCTTATCCCTCTTACATTGAGATTGAAGTTACTACAAGATGCAACCTCAGATGCATCATGTGCGAACATACTTATTGGAATGAACCCAATAGAGATATGTCCTTTCAAGAGTTTAAGCAAATCGTTGACCAGTTCCCTAAATTGAAGTGGATTGGTCTTACAGGTATAGGCGAAAGTTTTCTTAACAAAGATTTTATAAGAATGCTCAAATATGTGAAATCAAAATCGATATATGTAGAGCTTTATGATACTTTCTATTTCATAGACAAGAAAATTGCCAAGGAACTAATAGAGATAGAAGTGGACAAGATTTTTGTCTCTCTAGATGCAGCGACAAAAGAAACCTATGAATATATAAGAGTTGGGTCCGATTTCGAGAAGGTTGTAAATAATGTTAAGAATCTTTTTCAACTTAAAAGAGAAAAGAATGCTTTTTCCCCTATAGTTGAGTTTCATTACATAATTTCAAAAGCAAACTCTCAAGAGGTGCTTCCATACATTGAACTGGTGCACTCTCTTATCAATGAAAAGGTTAACGTTCAGTTCACCAGAATGCTCCATGAATTTACAGACGTTTCATATTTGTTTACAGAAGTTCCAGAAGAGATAAGGCAAAGGATAGAAAGAAGGGCGAAAGAGCTAGGCATCAATGTGAGATGGAACGCAGATATCCCCAAAGTCAAACCACCTATAACCAAATGCATCGAATGGACCATGCCTTTTATTTTCGTGAGTGGTCACGTCGTCCCTTGTTGTTCCGGAAACGAGGCAGGGCGCCGTGATTTTCAAAAAGAAACAGCATTGGGGAACGTTTTTAAAACAAGTTTTAAAGAGATATGGCGTTCACAGAATTACAAAGAGTTTAAGGGGATGCTACACAGAGGCGAAGTACCCATACAATGCAGAAATTGCTGCCTCTATGACATAGGGGATAGCAAATGATTTTCGTAAATCCTGAGGCCAAAGTGAATACCGATATTCCTAATATAGGCTTAGCCTACGCAGCTACCCATTATGGGGTAAAAGTAATAGATTTGAATACGTTGCCTTATCCCAAGGATAGATTTTTGAAACAAGAGACTGATGTCTTGGGCATATCGGTGCAATCCCGAACTCGGCGGGAATCGGGAAGAATAGCCCGACTCTATAGGGCTAAGTATCTTCAGGCGAAGGTTAAGTCTGTCTCAGGTTTCCTTGACGTCCAGTGTTGTTATCCCTATTTAGACTTCGAGGATAAAATTGTTTACAAGGAACCTTTTTTTGATGGTTATCCCTTCCCCGATTACGAATTGTTTGATTCCTTTGAGCTGTTTCGAAAAAATTGGCGGAGGGGAGTCTGGAACTATGCTATCATGACCAGCCAAGGATGTCCTTATCAGTGTATTTATTGCTGGAGCAGGAAGAGGAAATGGAGAGCGAGAAGTGCGCAGAACTGTTACGAGGAACTGAAGTCAGCTAAGGAAAGATGGAGCATAAAATCCTTCGCTATCCTTGATGACTGTTTTAATATTGACAAGAAGAGAGTTATAGAATTCTGCGAATTGATTAAACATCTGAAACTAAGCTGGAGCTGTGCCAACGGTCTCCGGGCGGATAGATTCGATGAGGATATGGCAAAGGCTATGGCTGCTTCGGGTTGTGAACAGGCAAGTTTTGGAGTGGAATCGGTGGTCTCTGAGGTGCTGGAAACCGTTAAGAAGGGAGAAACCATAGAAGAGATAGAAGGAGCTTTGGATATAGCTAAAAGATATTTTAAAAGTGTGAATGGGTTTTTCATCATCGGATTGCCGAAATCGAGTTATGATAGAGACCTATTCAGCTTGGAGTGGGCAAGGAAGAAGAGAATAAATGCCCATTTTAGTTATTATATCCCCTTTGATGATGTAGTTCGGAATGACTATGTATTTTATGGTGAGGGAGCCCATCCTGTATCAGAGGAATATCCCCAAAAATTGCAGATGAAGATATATGAGATGACAAAGCACATGCGACCGGACGCTTCGGCCAAGAGGATGCCTCGTTGCCTCAAGAGGTTACTGAAGGGGTTTAAACCATGAGGGTCTGCCATGCAAGTAATACCCTGCCCGGCTATCACGATAACTGGGGTGGGGCGGAAAAGGAATGTACGAATTTAGCGAGCCTGCTAAAAGAGAATGGCTTAGAGATATGCCTCTTGACCACCTCAATAACAAGTATGGGGGATGAGAAAACCGGTATTCACGAAATAGCCACGGTGAGTGACCTTCATTATGGCAGAAAGAAGACAGTTTTTAAATTTCTTTCTTTCCTTACCTCCTTTACTTGCTTTGACCTCGTCTCTTTTTGGCATTCATATAGAGTTTTTAAAAAGTGCCGTCCTCATATCCTTCATCTCCATAACATGGACCTGTTATCTTTCTCTCCTCTTGTCGTAGCTAAACTGTTACATATCCCCATTGTCTGGACGTTGGTTGACTACTGGAGTATCTGCCCGAAACGTATCCTGCTTAATAAAGAGGGAAAGGTATGCCGTTTATTTCAAGGACCACATTGTGTAAACTGTCTTGACTTGAAAAGAGTGAAGGATAAAATTCGAATTTATCTGAGAAAATATGTTTTTGACCTATTCTTGAGAAAGGTTGATGCCTTCATCTGTCTCTCGGAATCCTCGGCGAGAATCCTACAGAACTATGGAATCGAGGAGAGGAAGGTCTACATAATTTATCAGCCTTTAGTTGAAGAGGAGTTAAAGCAACCCCTTAAGAATACTCAAAAAGAGGAAGCGAGTCCGAAATGTAGGGAAGGGAAGAGAGTACTCCTCTTTATAGGGTGGGTGCGGTTTCATAAGGGACTACATGTGGTGATAAAGGCATTGCCGGAGGTAGTAAGGAGGATCGCCAATGTGGTGCTCTTCGTGGTTGAGAACCAGCCGGATGAGGAATACAAGAGGGAATTAAAAAGATTCGTAAAGGAAAAAGGACTTGAGCAGAACGTGGTGATGCTCGAAGGAAAGAAGTCTCCAGCAGAGATTAAACAATTCTATGCTCTGGCAGAAATCGTGGTTATTCCCGAACAGTGGGAAAATATGTCTCCGGTAACGCTCATGGAAGCCTCTTTTTATCACAAGTCCATCGTGGCCAGCCGGATAGGAGGGATTCCCGAATTTATAAAGGATGGGGAGAATGGTTTTCTGGCCGAGCCGGAGGATCCCAATGATTGGGCAAAAAAGCTAATTTTCCTGCTTGAGCATCCAGAGAAGGCAAGGGCATTGGGGAAAGATGCGCATGCTCGCATCCAGAAATTATCAGATAGGAATCGGGTGTTTAGAGAAATAAATACTCTTTATAGGAAAGTGCTGATAAACGGAAGGGAATGAAAAGCAATGGATACCGCCGTTATATTAGCGGGGGGAAGGGGAATAAGACTTCTGCCCGAAGCATCTGAGCTGCCTAAGCCCATGGTCCGAGTTCGCAACAAGCCTATCCTTGAGTATATCGTCTCTCTGCTCGTAGGGATAGGTTTTCGAAAAGCCTACATGGTGGTAGGATACAGGAAGGAAGTAATTCAGGATTATTTTAAAGATGGTCGGGATTTCGGTTTGAGCATTACTTACATTGAGAACAGGTATATCGATGACAAAAAGAAGAGTGGTCTCGTAGATGCAGTGATGCTTACGGAAGGATTGATTGAAGGAACCTTTATGACTATCCTAGGTGATGAAATTTATTTGCGGACGAAGCATAAGGAGATGGTTGATGCTTTCGGAAGCGAACATAACTGCGAGGCTATGATTGGTGTGTACCAGACAAATGATTTAGAAGAAGTGAAGAAGAACTATGCTGTCTTGGTGGATGAGAATAGAGGGGTAAGAGATTTGGAAGAGAAGCCTCGGAAGCCGTGGAATAATCTCGTCGGTTGTGGCAGTTATCTCTTTACACTGAGGATCTTCGAGTACCTTCGTCGAACTCCCCTCTCCCTCCGCACGGGAAGGAGGGAAATAGCGGATACCTTGAAGATTATGGTGGAGGAGAAAAAGATAGTAAAAGTTTTCCCTTTGGGAGGATGTTATATCAATATTAACCAGCCGGAAGACCTTCAAATAGCTGAGGAATATTTAACCATCGAGGGAGGAAAGTGAGAATAGGAATAGACGGTCGTTGTCTGGTTGGTGAGCAAGCCGGAATAGGCAAGTATGCTCATAATCTGATTAAAGCTCTGGTTGAGCTGGATAAATCTAACGAATATTTTCTCTATTTTAACGTGGTCCGCAACAGAGAGAAAGAGAAGCTACGACAAAGATGTTTCATCTCGGGAGCACGGATGACCAATAGAATATTAACTGTTCCCCATAGGTTTACTCGAATATGCGATTTTGTTATGGACCGCTTGGCCATCCCCTGGGCCTTGAGACGCGATAAAATCGACCTCTTTTTCTCTCCTACTTTTTGCTCGGTTATCAATCTTCCTTCCGAGACCAGAATGGTTGTAACAGTTCACGATGTAATATATAGACTCTATCCGGATTTTTTCCCTGACTATACTAAGAGACGATTGAAAGCACTCGGTGAAACACTAATAAGGGCGAATAAAATAATCGCTGATTCCGAGAGCACTAAGCGAGATATACTGAAGTTCTTTGGAGTACAGGCAAATAATATTGTCGTTGTCTACCCAGGAGTCAGCGATAGCTTTCATGTTGTTAATGATACAAAGTTAATCGGTTCAATCCGACAGAGATATAACCTATCAGAACCATTCATGTTATTTGTTGGCACATTGGAACCCCGGAAAAATCTGGTCGGTTTGATAGAGGCATACAGCAAACTCCGGAAGACCATGGATCTGAAACACAAGTTGGTTATTGTTGGCAGGAAGGGTTGGGATTACCATCCTATATTCAGGCGAGTAGAGGAGCTGAAACTACGGCAGGATATCCTTTTCCTGGGTTATCTACCTGAAGAAGATCTTCCTTTTCTCTACAATTGTGCTGACTTATCTGTTTACCCTTCGATTTATGAAGGGTTTGGATTGCCGCCGCTGGAGGCGATGGCCTGTGGTTGTCCTGTCGTTACTTCAAATACTTCATCGTTGCCGGAAGTCGTAGGGGAGGCAGCCGTATTAGTGAATCCTCAAGATATAGATGATATAGCCTGGGGAATTAGACAGGTGTTGGAAGATCTGGAACGGAAACGGGACCTCATCCGAAAAGGATTGCGAAGAAGTCGATTGTTTTCTTGGAGTAAAGCCGCGCGGGAGACGCTTGCCATATTTGAAAACATTTACTGACATTAAGGAGAAAGATGATAAATAAAATGAAAAAGTTAATAGTAAAAGTCTTTGATTGTCTTGGCTTTGAGATTAGGCGGAAAAAGACAAAAAGAGCTGTAGTTTTTGACTATAGAAAATATCTACAAACAGATAAATCTGAATTCAATAAAAATAAAAGAGCCCTGGTTTCATATCTTGTTAATCCTCTATTGATCTCTCCCCAAAGAATAAAATTCAGTAATGATGGAATTGCGTTAGCTATTCCCAGAGTATTAAATGAACTTGGTTACATTGTTGACGTAGTTAACTGGGATGATTTGAATTTCGTTCCTGAGAAAAAATATAATCTGTTTATTGGCCATGGCGGTTGTAACTTTGAGCAGATTGCACGTAACTTATCAAGCAACGCAGTTAAAATATATTTTTCAATGGGAATCTATTGGAAAGAGTGTAACCAAAGAGAAGCTGAACGTTTTTGCCAGCTCAAACAGCGACGGGGGCGTAGTCTGCCTTACGACCGCTGGATTACCTACAGCGAAGAGTATGCTAATTGCTCCGCTGATGCAATTATTTGTTTGGGTAACGAGTATGCTAAGGAATCGTACTTGAAATTTCCTTTTACCCTCAACCTAAATAATGCAGCCTATCCAGACGATCGCTATGACAGAACTATGAAGAATTTTGTTTCTGCGCGGAATAACTTTCTATTTTTCTCTGGTGGTGGGAATGTGCATAAAGGCTTGGATCTCTTACTTGAAGCATTTGTCCAAGTGAACGACGCACATTTGTATATATGTCAGTCAATCAGCTCGGATTTCTATGAAGTTTATAGGCATGAATTTGAAGACCATCCGAACATCCATTTGATTGGTCCGCTCAAAATGAGAAGCTCAAAGTTCTATAAATTAATGGATAAGTGTGCTTTTGTAATTCATCCTTCTTGCGCCGAGGGACAGCAGGGCTCTGTTATAGAATGCATGCTCCAAGGGTTGATTCCCATGGTAAGTCGAGATACAAACATGGATGTAAATGATTTCGGAATCATGCTAAATACCTGTTGCATCAAAGAAATCGTTGAGACAGTTCAGGATTTATCACAACGTTCGCCTAAGTGGTGCAAAGAGACGTCGCAACGAACACACAAAATAGCCATTACAGATTATTCTGAAGAAACTTTCTTAAGCAATTTGAGGAACCATATTAAGCATATCATCGAAAAAGCAAGTGCTAAATAAATATCTCGGAAGGAAATATTATGCAAACTAAAAGGGCAGCGTTTATTGATCACTCTTTTCATAAGAAAACTCTTTGTACGGTTTTTCTAAAAGAACTATTGTCAACAGAATATGAACTTGCAGAATTGTGGGATGATAGTTGGAAAGGAGGAAAACGAGTTAGCATAGACTATTTAAATGATAATAATTTTCACGCAATATTCTTTTTTCAACGAATCCCGCCATTAAGTTATTTAAAAAAATTAAATTGCAGAAATATTGTGTGGTTTCCTATGTATGACCAAGAGGAATATAGGCATTATTCTTCCTATATCCCATATTTAAATCTCAATATAAAGATGTTCTCATTTTCTAAAAAGTTATATGACAAACTAAAAAAAGCTAATATGGATTGTTATTATTATAAATATCACTTAAAGCCAGTTGCTCAGGTTTCACCTAATGACGAAACAAAAAAGGTGTTTTTCTGGATGCGTACTTCAGACATTACGTGGGACATCGTTAAAAAATTATTGGGGGAAAATTACGACGGGGAAATAATCATAAAAACTACTTCGGACCCTAATTGCAAAACCAATCTTCCTTCAAAAGAAGATATAGCCAGATATAATATCCAAATAGTTAATAATTGGCTTGATAAAGAAGAATACGACAAATTATTGTCTTCTTGTAATATCTTTATAGCTCCAAGACAGGCTGAAGGAATAGGAATGAGCTTTATTGAAGCATTATTCCGTGGGATGTGTGTAATTGCTCCCAATAACTCCACAATGAACGAATATATTATTCATGGAATAAATGGGTTATTATATGATCTAAAAGATCCAAAGGCATTAAACCTAAGTAATCTTGCTGAAATGCGTAAAAATACAGCAAAAACAGCAAAAGAGGATTACGGATTGTGGGAGAAGACAAAGCATAAAATTCTTATTAATTTAACAAAACCAAATAAAAAACACGGATTAATGAAATTATTATATTTTCAATTAATTTATGTTTTTTTGATACCTTATATGCTAGTAAAAAAACTAAAAGAGAATTGCATAAAATTGATAAAAAAACATTGGAACATATTGAAAGAAAACTGAATGAAAACAATGAATATGAAAATTTCTGTTATCACACCCTCTTATAATCAAGGAGATTTTATTGAAAGAACTATTAAAAGTGTTTTATCTCAGAAAGGAGATTTCCATCTTGAGTATATTATCATTGATGGAAACTCTACTGATAATACTCTGAAAATAATAAAAAAATATGAAAACTTGCTAAATAAAAATAAATTGACAGCTAGGTGCTCTGGGATTGAATATCGGTGGATCTCTGAACCAGACAAAGGGCAGGCCAATGCCTTAAATAAAGGATTTAAAATAGCAAATGGAGAAATAATCGGCTGGCTGAATTCTGATGACACATACACTCCAGACGCTTTACAAAAAGCAGTGAAAGCTTTTTCCAAAAACAGAAAGGCGGATGTAGTCTTCGGAAATTCTAACTACATAGATAAAAATGATAAAATAACAGGCTTTCACAAAGGCAAACATAATATCAGTTTTCATGATTTTAGATACAATAGCAAACTTGTTCAGCCTGAAGTTTTTTTCAGGAAAAAACTAATTTCCAAGATTGGATTTCTTGATGAAACTCTTAATTATGCAATGGACTACGAGTTCTGGATAAGGGCTTTAAAAAGCAGGATTAATTTTAAACATATTCCTTTTCCCCTTGCGAACTTCAGGCTCCAAAACAATTCTAAGACCTGTAGTATTTACATTCCCTTTTACATTGAATCCCTCACAGTCCGGCTCAAATACTTTGGACTTAAACCGTTTTTAGCTGAAAACTTAGGAACATATTCCGCTGGATATTCAGAGAAAACAGGGATAGATATCAAAGAAGCATTTTTAACTCTTAAAGATAAATTTACAAAGAAAATTGACCCAAAACAAAGACCCTTAGCAGACCAATGTTTTAAAAATGGTTTAGGATATGCATATTTGAACAAAGGTATATATAAAAGTTTTAAAGACAAAAAAAGTGCTTTTGGAAATGGTCTTTTTGCGCTTTTAAATTTCCCAAGGAGTTTTTTTTCTAAAAGTGGAATTATTTTTCTTGCGAGGATGCTTCTAAATAGACAGGCTTACTTTTTTTTAAAGAATTTTTTATAAGGAAAAGTCAATGAATAAAACTAACATCCTCCAAATCATCGCTACTCTGGATATTGGCGGAGCGGAAAGACAGCTTGTAGAGCTGGTAAAAAGACTGGATAAGAATAAGTATAATGTTACTGTCTGCTGTATAACACGCGGAGGACCTATGGAGGAGAATTTAAAAAAACTTGGTATTGAATATCATATTCTCCATAAAAGATTCAAATTTGATTTTACTGTTATTTTCAAATTAACTCGTTTAATCAGGCAGAAGAAAATAGATTTGGTTCATACATGGAATTTTACCGCTAATGCATGGGGCAGACTGTGCGCGTGGGTTGCTGGAGTTCCAATTATCATTGCGTCAGAGCACGGAACATTTTCTCCTGTCTTAAAACGCCAAATTTTGGTTGATAAATTACTATCAAAATGCACTGACAAAATAATAACAGTATCTAATAATTTTAAGGAATGTATTGAAAGAATAGAGAAAATACCTCATGAAAAGATTATTGCGATTCATAACGGGATAGATATAAATGAATTTAGCACTAGCGTTAATAATACAAATCTTAAAAATGAGCTTAAGATAGATAGCGAATGTCCTGTTGTGGGTATTGTTGCGCGTCTCGATCCTTTAAAAGATCATGAAAGTTTCTTAAAGGCAGCAGAACATATAGTAAAAGAATTACCTGAGGTGCGATTTTTAATAGTTGGAGACGGTGAGTTAAGGGGTAAACTAGAGTCACTTGCAGGAGAAATCGGTCTTAGAGAAAAAGTTATATTTACTGGTTTCAGGCGGGATATTACTAACATTCTCTCCATTATAAATGTATTTGTATTATGCTCGATCTCTGAAGCTCTTGGTATTGCTATTCTCGAGTCAATGGCATCATCAAAACCTGTTGTGGCTACTAATATTGGAGGAATACCAGAGGTAGTAAAAAACGAAGAAACAGGTATACTTGTGCCTCCAGGAAATTCAGAGACATTAGCAAAGGGCATTATTAGATTATTGAGAAACAAGGAAGAAGCAAGAAGAATGGGACTTGCTGGCAAAGGGCGAGTGGAGCAATATTTTGATATTAAATTGAAGGTTAAAAAAGTAGAAGAAATCTACGATAAATTAATAAAAGGGAAAATCCGAAATCCGAATATCGAAACTCGAAACAAATTCTAAATTCAAATTTTCAAAATTCAAAACGTTGTTTTGAACATTTGTATTTTGGTCATTTGATATTGTTTAGTATTTCGTGCTTCGTGCTTCGAATTTGTTTTTGAATATAAATTATGTGTGGAATTTGCGGAATTTTAAATACAAGGTTTGAAGGCAATATTAAAGAAGAAACAATACGAAGCATGTGTTCTGTGTTAAAACATAGAGGGCCTGATGATGAGGGAGTATATCTTGGCTGGGGAAAAGATGGCAGAAAGAATATAGGGCTTGGTATAAGGCGGCTTGCCATTATTGATCTGGATACAGGGCATCAGCCAATTCATAATGAAGAGAGAACAATATGGGTTGTGTGTAATGGAGAGATTTATAATTTCCATGAACTAAGAAAATACTTAGAAGCTAAAGGACATTGTTTTTATACAAATAGCGATACTGAGGTCATTGTTCACCTCTATGAAGAATATGGGGTTGCGTGTTTGCAGTTTCTGCGGGGTATGTTTGCTCTTGCTATATGGGATGAGGGAAAGAAGAGTCTTCTTTTAGCAAGAGATAGAATAGGGCAGAAGCCTTTGTGTTATGCGGAGGTTGACAATAAACTGGTTTTTGCTTCTGAGATAAAATCAATTTTACAGGTAAAACAAGTCCCCAGAGAAGTAAATCTAGAAGCCATTCATAATTATCTTACTTATCAATATGTTCCATGTCCCCTAACCGCTTTTAAAGGCATCTTCAAATTACCTCCTGCTCATTACCTGTTGTGGGAAAATGGAAAAGTTTCAATTAAACAATACTGGAGTTTAAATGCAGTAAATAAGATTAAAATGTCAGAGGATGAATATTGCTCGCGTATTAGAAACTTGTTTGAGGAGTCAGTAAAGCTTAGACTTGTTAGCGATGTGCCTTTAGGTGCTTTTTTGAGCGGCGGTCTTGATTCAAGTATTGTAGTTGGTGTTATGAGTAAGCTGATGAGAGAACCGGTCAAAACTTTTTCAATAGGATTTCAGGAAGAAAAATATAATGAACTTAACTATGCACGAATCGTTGCGAATCATTTTAAAACCGATCATCATGAATATATTGTAAAGCCGGATGCTCTTGATATTTTGCCTAAGCTCATATGGCATTATAACGAGCCTTTTGCAGATTCGTCTGCAGTACCCACTTATTATGTTGCAAAGATGACCAGCCAGGATGTAACAGTCGCTTTGAATGGAGATGGTGGGGATGAGAGCTTTGCAGGGTATCCACGCTATAAAGCTCTAAAATTAGCTGAGTATTATGCGAAATCTCCTCAGTGTATACGTAATATGATTAATGCTGTTGTAAGAAGAATTTCATATTCTCCGGAACAAAAAACAATGCTTCGCCGTTTCAGAAGATTTGCTGAATCCATGAATTATTCTCCTGAAAGACGATATATTCGCTGGATATCCATCTTTGATAATGAAAGAAAAAAGGATCTTTACACACCGTTCTTCAGAGGAGCAGTACAAGGCGTTGATTCATTTAGTCATGCGGAAAATTATTACAGCAGTAGTGAATATAGCGATTTTCTGGACAGCACACTTTTTGTTGATATTATGACATATCTTCCCGGGGACCTGCTTGTAAAAATGGATATAGCTGCAATGGCAAACTCCCTGGAGGCGCGTTCTCCTTTTCTTGACCATAAATTCATGGAGTTTGCTGCTTGTATTCCATCTAATCTTAAGTTGAAGGGGCTTAAAAGTAAGTATATTTTAAAGAAAGCGTTTTCAAAACTTGTTCCTGCGCCTATACTCAGACGCAAGAAAATGGGGTTTGGAGTGCCTATCAGTCATTGGTTAAGAAATGAGCTTAAGGATTATCTCCAAGACGTGCTTCTTTCAAGACGCTGCCTGGAGAGAGGATATTTTCAGACAAAATACCTGAAATTAATCATTAATGAACACACCAGCGGACGCTATGATCATGGATACAGGCTCTGGGCTCTTCTTAATCTGGAACTCTGGCAGCAAATGTTTATTGATAAAATTCCCGATGGCAAAACATAGCTTTCAGAGGTTTTTTTGCTTGCTAAGCATATTAGCTTTTTATATACTAACTTTTTCGGGCGGTTAGCTCAGTCTGGGAGAGCGCCTGCCTTACAAGCAGGATGTCACTGGTTCAAACCCAGTACCGCCCACCAGAAATGACGAAAGTGCAGCTTTTCCGGGGGCGTAGCTCAACTGGTTAGAGTACCAGATTGTCGATCTGGGTGTTGCGGGTTCGAGTCCCGTCGCTCCCGCCGGATAAGAAATTTTTGATTAAGGAGGGATAGGTATGCGTAGTGATTTGATGAAAAAAGGAATCTCCAGAGCGCCTCATCGCTCTCTTTTAAAAGCCATGGGCTATAGCGACAGAGAACTTTCAAGACCTATCATAGGAATAGCAAATTCCTTTAATGAGATCATTCCCGGACATGTTCATCTTGAGCAAATAGTTAAGGCTGTTAAAGCAGGTGTTTATATGGGCGGTGGAACACCTATGGAGTTTGGTGTGATTGGAGTATGTGACGGCATTGCAATGAATCATGAAGGCATGAAATATTCTCTGGGCTCCAGGGAACTAATTGCAGACTCAATAGAAGTTATGGCAAAAGCGCACCCTTTTGACGGACTTGTGCTTGTTGCTAATTGTGATAAGATTGTGCCTGGCATGCTTATGGCAGCGCTCAGGTTAAATATCCCGGCAATCATAATAAGCGGCGGACCTATGATGGCAGGTAAGATTGGAAAAGAGGCAATAGATTTAATAAGTGTTTTTGAGGCAGTTGGAGCTGTGGCAGGTGGTAAAATGAGTGAAAAAGAGCTTCTTGAAATAGAAGAGAGGGCATGTCCAGGGTGTGGTTCCTGTTCAGGCATGTTCACTGCGAACTCAATGAACTGTCTTAGCGAAGCATTGGGGTTGGGCTTGCCGGGAAATGGCACAATACCTGCTGTTGATGCCAGAAGAATAAGACTTGCCAAAGAAGCAGGGGCACAGATAATTGAGCTCATAAAGAAAAATGTAAAGCCAAGAGACATTGCAACGCTTGACGCTTTTAAGAATGCAATAGCTGTAGAAATGGCGCTTGGCAGTTCAACTAATACAGTCCTCCATCTGCCAGCTATTGCAAATGAAGCTGGAATAGAATTTGATCTTAGCCTTTTTGATAAAATAAGCAAAAAGGTGCCAAATTTATGCAGACTATCACCAGCAGGCAGATATCATCTTGAGGATCTTGATGAAGCCGGGGGAGTACATGCAGTAATGGCAGAGATCAGTAAACTGGGAGTAATAAATAAGAAATGCTTAACAGTAACGACCAAGAAAGTTTCTGAGAATATTGCAGGATGCGAGATTCTCAATAAAGAGGTTATCCGACCAATAAGCAAGCCTTATTCTAAACAAGGAGGGATTGCAATACTAAGAGGCAATTTAGCGCCTGATGGAGCTGTTGTTAAGCAGTCTGCTGTTAGTCCTAATATGATGAAGCATTCAGGGCCTGCAAGGGTTTTTGACTCTGAAGAAGAAGCTATGAAAGATATAATGAATAAAAAAATCAGGAAGGGAGATATTATTGTTCTTCGTTATGAAGGGCCGAAGGGTGGTCCTGGAATGAGAGAAGGGCTTTCTCCTACTGCAGCGCTTGCAGGTATTGGACTTGCGGATAGTGTAGCTCTATTAACTGATGGAAGATTTTCAGGCGGCACGCGCGGGGCAGCTATTGGACATATATCTCCAGAAGCAGCTGAAGGCGGTCCATTGGCTATAGTGAAAGATGGAGATACTGTTGAAATAGACATACCTGCTAGAGAACTAAATATTAAGTTAACTAATAAGGAAATTAGAAATAGATTGAGTAAATGGAAAAAGCCAGAACCAAAGATAAAATCCGGATATATGTATAGATATTCGCAGATGGTATCTTCGGCAAGTTCCGGAGCAATATTTAAAAAGGGGTGATATTTTGAAACAGGGTGGAGCTAAAATACTTATAGAAAGTTTAAAGAAAGAGAAGGTAGAGGTCATATTTGGCTTCCCAGGCGGTGTTCTGCTGGATGTATATGATGAACTATATGCAACAAAAGAGATCAGGCATATTCTGGTTAGGCATGAACAGGGAGCGGCTCATGCTGCTGACGGGTATGCAAGAGCTACAGGAAAAGTTGGAGTTTGTCTTGCTACATCAGGACCCGGAGCAACTAATCTGGTAACAGGGATAGCTACTGCATATATGGATTCTATCCCTCTTGTTGCATTAACCGGACAGGTACTAACATCAATGATAGGTAATGATGCATTCCAGGAGGCTGATATTGTTGGGATAACAAGACCTATAACAAAATACAATTATCTTGTTAGAGATGTGGCTGATCTGGCTCAAACAATTAAAGAAGCTTTTTATATTGCTTCTACTGGTAAACCTGGTCCGGTTCTTATAGATTTGCCAAAGGATGTGATGGTAGATAAGACTAATTTCTTATACCCTGAAAAAGCTGATATTAAAGGCTATAAACCAACATATGCTGGGAATATTAAGCAGATTAAGAAAGCTGCAGAAGCTATTAATAAATCCGAGAAACCTGTTTTGTATATTGGCGGGGGAGTTATTGCTTCTCAGGGCGCAAATGTTCTTGTAAAGGAACTTGCCGAAAAGAATGATATTCCTGTTACTGTTACTCTTATGGGTAAGGGAGGTTTTCCTGACAATCACAGATTATCTCTAAATATGCTTGGTATGCATGGGACTCAATATGCAAATCATGCTGTTATGGCCTCAGACCTTATTGTTGCGGTTGGAGCAAGATTTGACGATAGAATAACTGGAAAAATCAGTGAATTTGCGCCGCATGCCTCTGTAATTCACATAGATATTGATCCTACTGCTATAGGGAAAAATGTTAAGACAGACATTCCTATAGTTGGAGATGTTAAAAGGGTTCTTGAGGAACTTATCAAATATATAAAACAAGGAACAAGGAAACAATGGAATAGCAAGATAGAAGAATGGAAAAAGAAATGCCCTCTAGCATATAAAGATGATGGTGATTGTATTAAGCCTCAGTATGTTGTGGAAAAGATAGAGGAAGTTACGAATGGAGAAGCCATTATAACAACAGAGGTTGGACAGAACCAAATGTGGGCGGCTCAATTTTTTAGATATACAAAGCCCAGAACATTTATTTCTTCCGGCGGTCTTGGCACAATGGGTTTTGGTTTTCCTGCAGCTATTGGAGCAAAAGTTGGATGTCCGGACAAGATTGTTTTTGATATAGCTGGAGACGGTAGTTTTCAGATGAATATTCAGGAGCTTGGTACAGCTGTTAAAAATAAAATAAACGTTAAAGTAGCAATTTTAAATAACGGCTGTCTTGGAATGGTAAGACAATGGCAGGAGTTATTTTACAAAAAGAGGTATTCGCATACAATTCTTGACAGTAACCCTGACTTTGTAAAAATAGCTGAAGCTTACGGAGCAAAAGGTCTAAAGGTTACATGCAAAAAGGATGTTGAAGGAGCGCTTAAAGAGGCTATAAAAACTGACGCACCTTTTGTTATAGACTTTAGAGTAGCACCAGAAGAGAATGTATTTCCTATGGTGCCTGCAGGAGCAAGTTTGACAGAAATGCTCTCTGGATTAGCATAGAAAGGATAAAATAATAAAATGAAACATATAATATCATGTCAGGTTGAAAACAAGTTTGGTGTTCTTGCCAGAATAAGCGGGCTTTTTAGTGGAAGAGGATTTAATATAATAAGTTTATCTGTAGGTGCAACCGCTGAAGATCCAACAATCTCCAGAATGGTTATTGTTACAGAAGGAGATGAAAAGGTTCTTGAGCAAATCACAAAACAGCTTAATAAACTTATAGATGTGATAAAGGTTCAGGATTTAACCGGAGAGGACATAATAGACCGCGAATTCATGTTAATAAAACTTGCTTATGACGCAAAGAAATATACAAAGTTGACCCAAATTGTTGAGACTTTTCAGTGTAAAGTAGTAAGCATGAGCCCAAAACATCTAATAGTGGAAATAGATGGAGATGAAAAAAAGCTAAATACATTTTTGGATTTAATAAGACCGTTTGGAATAGCAGAAATCGCCAGAACCGGCAAAATAGCAATGACAAGAGTAGATAAAAAAATAGGAGGTTAGGAACATGGTAAAGATGTATTATGATCAGGATGCAGATTTAGGGCTGTTAAAAGGGAAAACTGTAGCCATTATTGGTTATGGCAGCCAGGGACATGCTCAGGCGCAAAATCTCAGGGATAGCGGAATAAAGGTTATTGTTAGTGATCTTAAAGGCAGTCCAAACTGGGAAATGGCTGTTAAGGCAGGATTTGAACCTGTAAGCGCACAGGAAGCTGCTAAGAAAGCGGATATTATTCAGATTTTAACTCCGGATGAAGTGCAGGCAAAGGTATATGAAAACGAAATAGCTCCACATTTAAAGGATGGCAAAGCGCTTGTTTTCTCACATGGATTTAATATTCATTTTGGGCAAATAGTTCCTCCAAGCAACATAGATGTTTTTATGGTGGCGCCAAAGGGACCTGGCCATCTGGTCAGAAGAATGTATGAAGGCGGCGGCGGCGTGCCATGCCTATTAGCGATTTTTCAGGAATACACAGGCAAGGCTAAGGATATTGGGCTTGCATATGCTAAGGGAATTGGCGGCACAAGAGCAGGTGTAATAGAGACGACTTTTGCAGAAGAAACAGAAACTGATCTTTTTGGTGAGCAGGCAGTTCTGTGTGGCGGATTAACTGCTTTAATAAAGGCAGGTTTTGAAGTGCTGGTTGAAGCAGGTTATCAGCCGGAAATGGCTTACTTTGAATGTCTGCACGAAGTGAAGTTGATAACAGATCTGATACATGAAGGCGGTATAGGGTGGATGAGGTATTCAATTAGTAATACAGCTGAATATGGAGATCTTTCCAGAGGTCCTAGAATAGTAACCAAAGACACAAAAATTGAAATGAAGAAGATATTAAAGGAGATTCAGTCAGGAGAATTTGCCAAGGAGTGGATTCTGGAGAATCAGGCTAATAGACCTGTATTTAATGCATTGGCTAAAAAGGATGAGAAACATCTGATTGAAGTAATAGGCAAGAAACTGCGAGGTATGATGCCCTGGCTTACCAAGGGGAAATAAAAGGAACTCATGGGAAATAGGATTATAATATTTGACACTACTCTGCGTGATGGAGAACAGGCCGCAGGTACTCGACTGGGTCCTCAGGAAAAACTTGAGATAGCCAGACAACTGGAGCGTTTGGGCGTGGATGTAATGGAAGTTGGTTTTCCTGCTTCTTCTCCTGGCGATTTCGAAGCTGTTCAGGCGATTGGCAAGGAGATTCATCAACCGATCATTTGTGCACTCACTCGATGTCGCTCTGAGGATATAGAGATAGCAGGAAAAGCCCTAAAAGGAGTCTCTAAATCACGAATTCATACAGGGCTCGGTGTTTCAGATATCCATATAAAGAGTAAGCTTAGAAAAACAAGAACTGAAGTTTTGAAAATGGCTGTGCAGTCGGTCAAATTAGCAAGGGAATTCGCCAGAGAAGTGGAGTTTTACGCAGAAGATGCTGGAAGAGCAGAGCCAGGTTTTCTACTGGAAATGGTGGAAGCCGTTATAGAAGCAGGTGCAAAAATCATTAATATCCCGGATACAACCGGATACACTATGCCAGAACAATTCGCATCACTTATCATGAAGATTAGAGAGGAAGTTCCGAATATTAGTCAGGCTATTATTAGTGTTCACTGCCACAATGACCTTGGTCTGGCTGTAGCGAATAGCCTTGCAGGAGTGAAGGCTGGGGCAAGACAAGCAGAGTGTACAATCAACGGAGTTGGTGAACGCGCTGGTAACGCATCACTTGAGGAAATAGTTATGGCGCTTAAAGTCCGCTCAGATTATTTTGGTTTTTCTACGGGAATAAAAACAGTGGAACTTTACAGAACATCCAAGCTTGTGTCGCGTCTCCTTGGCATATCAGTTCCTCCAAACAAAGCTATTATAGGGAAGAATGCCTTTGCTCATAGCAGCGGTATTCATGTAGATGGTTTTCTTAAGGATAGAAATACTTATGAAATTATGAAACCTGAGGAAGTTGGCGTTCAACAAAGCGATGTTGTATTAACAGCTCGGTCCGGACGACATGCGCTTAAACATCGTTTGGAAAAGCTGGGGTATAAACTCAAAGGAGAAAAACTGAATCAGGTCTATGAGCGATTTATAACAGTAGCAGACCGTAAGCAAGAGGTTTTTGATGAAGATCTGGAGGCTATAGTTGAGGATGAAATAATTACAACTTCGGAAACTTACATTCTTGAATACTTTAATACTGTAAGCGGAAATAAAACTATACCAACTGCTACTATAAGATTAAGAAAAGGAGATGCAATTTCCCAGGAAGCAGCTTGTGGAGACGGACCTGTAGATGCCGCGTATAAAGCTATTGACAGAATTACCCATCTGAAAGCCAAACTTATTGACTATTCCCTCCAAGCTGTTACCGGAGGAAAGGACGCATTAGGCGAGGTTCATGTAAAGGTTGCGGTTGGTAATAGAACAGTAGCAGGAAGGGGAGCTAGTACAGACATTATTGAAGCAAGTGTGAAAGCGTATGTCAACGCTATGAATAGGTTGTTGGCAAAGCATAAAAGTTAAATGTAAGTTGCATGCCTCGTCGCCTAGCAAACACTCTCCTGTTTCGCTTACGATGCACTGAGGCTAGTCGTCTCAACATACAGCTTACATTTAAGTAACGAGAAATTATAGGTAAAGATGAAAATAGATATTAAAAGTGAAATTAGGGAGAAAGAAAAAAGACTATATGCATTTATGGATAGTAACGGCTATGGTGCTGTCATTATTAACAAACAGAGTAATTTTGCGTGGCTCACAGGAGGTGGGGATAACCACGTTGGCATAGCAACTGAAATCGGTAGTGTTACAGCTATTGTCACAAAAGCGAAAAAATATATTATTGCCAACAATATTGAAGCTCCGCGTATCAAAGATGAGGAGATAAATGACCAGGCATTTGAACTTGTTGAATTTCCATGGAATGAGGCCGATAGATCTGCAGAAATTATTAAAGAGATAACAGATGGTATGCGTGTTGCCTCAGATGAAGAAATTGCCCCGTTGCGCTATAGTTTAACTCAGTCGGAAATAGAAAAATACAGATGGATTGGACATGAGAGTTCAAAAAGTCTAAAGGAAGTATCTGATATTATAAAGCCCGGCGATTCTGAGCACAAAGTAGCTGGGCTGGTAGCAGAAAGACTTCTTCCGTCAGGCATAATTCCCATTGTTCTTCTTATAGCGGCTGATGAACGTATCAAGAAATACAGACATCCAATCCCAACAGATAATAGAATAAAAAAACATGTTATGATTGTGGTATGCGCAAGAAAATGGGGTTTAATAACGTCATTAACAAGGCTTGTTCATTTTGGAAGCCTGCCTTCTGAATTAAGAGAAAAGCATAACGCAGTTACAAAGATTGATGCTTCCTTTACTGCAAATACAAGGCCGGGAAATATTGTTGGAGATATTTTCAGTAAAGCTTTAGATGTTTATGAAAGAACCGGTTTCAGGGATGAGTGGAAACTGCATCACCAGGGAGGAGCAACAGGTTATTCATGCAGAGACTACAAAGGAACATCTGACAGTAAAGAAACAGTTGAGTTGAATCAGGCTTTTGCATGGAATCCATCCATTACAGGAACAAAGTCAGAAGACACAATAATTGCTCTCAAGGATAAAACAAAAATAATCACACAGGCAGCAGACTGGCCAATGTTAACCGTCAAGTATGAAGATCAGTCCATACAGAAGCCGGATATTTACATAAAATAAATGGACACAATTCGCATGCCTACTTAGATTTACTCTGCAGATATTTCTCTATATATTCTGGTCTTATTCTCTTTAGTTCTGATTTTGGCAGCATTGAGAGGAGTTCCCATCCCAGGTCAAGTGTTTGGTCTATGGTTCTATTCTCGTCGTATCCCTGACCAACATAGCGTTTTTCAAACTCATCTGAAAACTTAAAATATAATTTATCTATATCGCTCAAAGCGGATTCTCCAAGAATAATTGCAAGTTCCTGCGCTTCTTTGCCGCTTGCATAAGCAGCGAAAAGCTGATTGAAAACATCGGCATGGTCCTCTCTGGTTTTCCCTTTGCCAATCCCTTTATCCTTCAATCTTGAAAGTGACGGAAGAACGTCAATAGGAGGAGATATCCCCTTTTTATGAAGACTTCTATTCAGTATAATTTGCCCCTCTGTAATATAACCTGTCAAATCCGGTATAGGATGTGTTTTATCATCGTCAGGCATGGTCAGGATAGGAATCTGAGTAATGGATCCTTTTTTATTTTTAATTCTACCTGCCCTTTCATAAATTGAAGCAAGATCAGTATACATATAACCAGGATATCCTCTTCTGCCGGGAACTTCTTTCCTGGCGGCAGATACAGAACGTAATGCTTCGCAATAATTGGTCATATCCGTTAATATGACCAATACATGCATACCTCTCTCAAATGCCAGATATTCTGCTGCCGTTAGTGCAACACGCGGAGTAGCAATTCTCTCAATAGCAGGGTCATCAGCAAGGTTTATGAACAAGACTGTTCGCTCTATAGCTCCTGTTCTTCTAAAATCCGAAATAAAGAAATCTGCTTCTTCAAAGGTTATGCCAATAGCAGCAAAAACAACAGCGAATTTTTCCTCTTTGCCAACAACCTTTGCCTGTCTTGCAATCTGAGCGGCAACATGGGAATGCGGAAGTCCAGAGCCGGAAAAAATAGGTAATTTCTGTCCTCTGACCAGAGTGTTCAGGCCGTCTATTGCAGATATCCCTGTTTGAATAAACTCAGACGGATAATCACGCGCATATGGATTGATAGGGTTGCCGTTTATATCCAGATATTTCTCAGGAATTATTTCCGGGCCATCATCCATTGGTTTGCCCAGCCCGTCAAAGACCCTGCCCATCAAATCCTCTGAAACAGGAAGCTCTATTCCTTTACCCAAAAATTTCACTCTGGTTTTAGCTATATCTATTCCACTTGTCCCCTCAAATACCTGTATAAGAGCCTTATCAGTGGAAATTTCCAAAACCTTCCCCTGTCTCACTTCTCCACTTGGCAAGCCAATTTCTATTAGCTCATCATATTTCACCCCGCTTATATCCTCTACAAGAATAAGCGGGCCAACTATCTCTCTAACAGTCAAATATTCTTTTTGCATTTATACCGTGCCTTATTAGCTATTATCGCAAACAATCCTCTCAATATATGGCCTTATCTCAGGTATCCGTTTTTTAATGGTGCTCCATACTAGCTCATAGTCAATTCCGAAATAAAAATGAATCAATCTATCTCTCATGCCTGCCATCTCTTTCCATGGGACTTCAGGATATTTTTGCCGAACATCGTTTGGAACACCTTTAGCGGCTTCTCCTATCACCTCCAGTTTTCTAAAAACTGCACTGCTCGTTTTGTCATCCGCTATGAATTCTTCAAATGTCATATTGCCAACGAATTCAGTAATGTCCTCCAACGCCTTTAATATATCCTTCAGATATAATTCGATTTTTCTCATATTGCTATCGCCTCCTTTTCTACAATGCCCCGTAATTCTTCCCTTAGTCCATTTTTGGAGACAACGTCTACTTTATGCTGTAGATTGTGTTCCAAGTAATCAGCTAGTCCCATCAAGTCAAATAAATCAGCGCCTTTTTTAAAGTCTACTAAAACATCTATATCGCTGTCTATCCGATTTTCTCCTCTTGCAACTGAGCCAAACAATAAAATTGAATTTGCTTTGAATCTTTTCTTGATATTTGGGAACAGCATGTTTAACTGCTTCACAACTTCATTTCTGTTGACCTGTCGCATCGTCTACCCTCCAATCAAATTACTTAATTTTACCTTATCCTAATTTCCGTTCTTGCTTATGCCACATCTTCTTCCTATTTGCAAATAGTTATTCTGTTAAGTCATTGCGAGCTAGCGAAGCAATCTCGTTTCATCTAATTTTATATTCTTTTCACTTCTTCTCTTTTTTTATCTTTCCACCCATCGTTTATGAGAAAGATGCCAGGTATAAGAAAAAGGCCATATACGAACAGTCCCAGACAAAACTCTCTAAAAAACCATTCGATAAAAGACTGAGCTCCATTTCCCTTTAATCTACTAATAGCAGGATATTTGGGGAAATACTCAATTTCGACAGGATAAGGCTTTTCAAGAGATTCAAGTGTAGGTTTCAGCTTACCAGAACGAATGTATCGCTTTTTGAAATATTGTCCATCGATATTATATTCGTATTGAACACTATAGGAAGCATGAGAACCTGATTCGTTGTGTTCATAATCTTGATCTGTTTGCACAATATGACCTTTTGTTACTTTCCCCCACTTTAGTAACATTAGGCCTGTGACAGGGTTGCCAATGAGATAATGCGCAAACAACACAACTATTAATATTGCGCCAATACCACACAAAATAGTCTTTTGATAGTTTTGCATGAATCCTTTTTACTTCTTACTCTCCACTGTAAGCTGACTTATCTCTTCTTCTACTTTTTTCTCCAATTCGGAGAATTTATCAAGTTCTTTTTCATGAATAAACCGCATTCGCGATATATCTTCTCTGATTTTCAGATTGGTCAGCGATTCTATAGGTATATTTTCGCCCAATGACTGAATGCATTTTTCATGAAGCATCATAATTAGTTTCAGCATGCGATATTGCTTCTTAAGCGATGTATAAGTATCTATTTCATGAAATGCGTTTTGATGTAGGAAGTCTTCTCTTATAGACTTTGCAGTCTCAAGAATAAGGCGGTCAGAAACAGAAAGAGTATCCAGCCCGACAAGCCGTACGATTTCCTGAAGATCAGTTTCCTGCTGGAGAAGTTTCATGCCTTCCTGTCGCATTCTCATCCAGTCTTCACCTAAATTTTCTTTCAGGAAGTCATGAATATTATCAAGGTATAAAGAATAACTATTGATCCAGCTTATTGCAGGGAAATGACGCCTGTATGCCAGTTTATCTTCCAGTGCCCAAAAGACTTTAACAACCTTCAACGTTCCCTGAACAACCGGGTCAGAAAGATCGCCTCCCGGAGGTGATACAGCGCCGATTATGCTTAATGTGCCTTCTCTGGAATCTGCGCCTTTACATATTACTCTGCCTGCCCGTTCGTAGAATTCAGCAAGTTTTGCAGGAAGATATGCCGGGTAACCCTCTTCACCGGGCATTTCTTCAAGTCTGCCTGACATTTCTCTTAATGCCTCTGCCCATCTGGAGGTAGAGTCAGCCATTACCGCAACATTATATCCCATATCGCGGTAATATTCAGCTATTGTTACTCCTGTATATATAGAAGCTTCTCTTGCGGCAACAGGCATGTTGGATGTGTTGGCTATAAGCACAGTTCTTTTCATTAACGGGTTACCCGTCTTTGGGTCCTTAAGCTGCGGAAATTCCATTAATACGTCTGTCATTTCATTGCCGCGTTCTCCGCATCCTATATAGACAATAATCTCTGCATCCGACCATTTTGCAAGTTGATGCTGAACGACAGTTTTTCCGCTGCCAAAAGGACCTGGAATACAAGCGGTGCCTCCTCTAGCAATCGGGAAAAATGTGTCAATTACTCGCTGGCCTGTAATAAGAGGAGTCTCAGGCACTAACTTCTTCTGATATGGTCTTGGAATTCTTACAGGCCAGTATTGCAGCATTGTAATATTCTTAGACCCTTTGTCGGTTTTAATTACTGCAACTGTATCTTCAACAGCGAACTTACCCTCTGTAATTTTTTCTATTTTGCCTTCTACTCCTGAAGGCACCATGATTTTATGGATAACTGTGTTTGTTTCCTGAACTGTTCCAATTGCATCTCCATAACGCACAGTGTCTCCTGCCTTTGCAGACGGCACAAAATGCCATTTTTTATTGCGGTCAATTCCCGGGGCAGAAACACCTCTGGTAATGTATTCTCCTGTTTTATCCATCAATATATCCAAAGGACGTTGGATACCGTCATATATTGATTCTATTAATCCAGGTCCCAACTCTACACTTAGAGGTCTGCCTGTTGATATAACGGGTTCATCCGGGCCAATTCCTGCTGTTTCTTCATATACCTGAATGGAGGCTACGTCGCCTCTTAATTCTATTATCTCTCCGATGAGCTTTTTATTCCCTACTTTTACCAGGTCAAACATTCTTGCATCTTGCATACAGTCTGCTAAGACCAGAGGTCCTGAAACTTTTATTATCTTGCCATTCATATAATATCCATTCCTATTGCTTCTTTTACAGTATCTTTAATTATAGCTGCTGCTACTCCCTTTGAACCTTTATGGTCAGGAATAACAGTAATACTGGTTTGACTCTTTATGTTTATCTCAGAAATTATATGTATAATCTGGCCTGCCAGCTCTTCTGTGATGAAAACAACATCAGTGTTTAGCGAAACCAGTTCATTAAGTTTTAACACGGCATCTTCTGAGTTATCTATTGGAAAAGCACTTATGCCAAATGCAGAGAACACAGAAACTATATCTGATTTACCAATTACCGCAATGCTAGACATACGCGCACCCCAAATTTTGGCTGATTTGTCCAGCTGAAAGCCCATTGTTTTTCCCGATTAAAATAGCTCTCAGATTTTTAAGCTCAATTTCTTTAATTACCAGGTATCGTATGAGAACTGACACACTAGCAACCAGGAATTTTACAATATCTACAAATTCAACTAAAAATTCGTTGCATAACTGCTCAAATTTCCAGAAAGAATTATATCTTTGGAAATGTTCAACTCCTGGTTTAAGAATTTTATTATAATCTGAGAACTGAAAGGATTTTACTATTCTTTCCAATTCCATGTTGTAAGAGTTTAGCATGACAGATTTGTCAATAAAACCTCCTTCTGCAATGTATCCCCTAACCCTCTCTGGATCATAGCTCATAACCTTAGTTCTAAGGATCACCTTAAGATTATATATATCAATCAATACGGAAAAGAAATCCCTTAGAAATATTTGCCCACTATCTTTCATGTAACAATATCCTGTTTCCAGCCATAGTTTATCCAGGAGAATTTCTGCTTCCTGAAGGTTTCCTTGTTGTACTTCCTCGAGCCATATTGTTTTTATTTTGTTCCTTAGAGAGTCTGGAAATACATAAAAAATTTCTTCTTTTATTGAATCCTCAAGATTCTCAGTATCTATTACGCTTCTATAGAGCAGAGCATGGTTAATATCCTCAGAATTTTTCCCAGCCTTTATCAGGAATTTCAGGTTTTGCATATCATATCTGAATAGATATAAATTAGTTACTTCATCATCATGAGACAGTTTTTTTATCTCACCTATAGTGTTTGACATTTCGTCAAATATTAGATTTTCTAAATCTTCAGGCCTTTCTACAGAGGATATATTATCTGAATAATTTCTCTCGCTTAATATGGAAACCAGTTCCTGAAAGCCATTACATTCGATAAGTTGGGTAAGAGTTGCCTTACTAATGAGTTTTCTCTCATAGACCCTCAGCTTACCTATAGCAAACAAATATTCGGGATTATATTCTACGTATGAGGCTTTATCAATAAACATTATACCTGCTGTCCAAAGAGAACGTTGTTTATTTTTATTAGTAATTTATGCCTTAGTATCTTAATTAATTGTTCTAAGGATGCGTTGATCTCTTGTTTCTCTTTTATTAGAAAGAAACCGGACTTTAGAGGTCTTGAAGTATTTGAGATACAAAGTTTCCCCTTTTTTCCTTTTGAAACCAGTTTCTTATTTATTTGATTTATAAAATCACTATTGAACTTTTCTCTGTGCAGATCTCCAAATATCACCTTTTCATCTCCGATTTCTGTAAGTTTCAGCAACTTCAGCTCTATTAGTCCTAAATAATCTGATGGAGGTAACTTAAGTGTTTTACCGTATGCTTTTTCGAAACATAGTGAGATTATGTCCTGCCTAACTTTCAATGACTTAATCCTGCACTCAAGATTCGCAGAAACAACAGCCTTATTCATATTTTTTTCTGCCTGCTCTTTTGCATGTCTCAGAATACTTTCTCTCTCTTTTTTAGCCTGATTTTTTGCTTGTTCCTGTATCTGTTTAATCTCCATGGCTGCTCTATCTCTTAGCACCTTGCACTCCCCTTCAGCATCAGCTTCTATTTTTTTTATAATATTTTCTATAGACATAGTATAACCCTAATTTTTACAGTTGTATTCCTCTAAGAATCAGGAATGATGCAAGTAAACCGAAGATAGCGTATGTTTCAACCAGCGCAGAAAATATTACGGCTTTCATAAAATCCTTCGGCTGTTTTGCCACAACTCCACAGCCAGCAGCGCCCACCTTGCCTTGATGAATACCTGAAAAGTAACCTGTTATTGCCATTGGCAGACATGCGCCAAGTATCTGCAAACCCTGCTGGAGAGATACTGATGGAATCGTCCCTGTAACTAATCCCAGCTTCTGCATAACCAAAAACCCGATAACAAATCCGTATATTCCCTGTGTTCCCGGTAACGCTACCAGAATGAGCAGATTGCCGAATTTTTCAGGTTCTTCACTTAATACTCCTGCTGCTGATTGTCCCACATTGCCAATCCCAATACTTGATCCTGCTCCTGCAAACCCAACAGCTAATGCAGCTCCCATGATTGCTAAATACAACCCTACGTATACTTCCATTCTTCAATCTCCTTATTTAATTATTGTATATTTTGTGTTTTTGCTAAGAGGCTCAAACTGCTCGCCTCCTGAAGCAAAGAAATATGGAAAGAATTCAACATACTGCAGCCTGCTTGAATGAACATACGCGCCGAGTGAATTAACTAGAAAATTCAACGAATGCAGCACGAAAAGTATAATAACCGCCAGAAGTATGTTTACGCCTGGAATGGAAATCCCCAAAGCAATTCCTGCTAACTTGTTTGCAACCAGTGCAATAACCGCAGTAGACAATCCCAGAGCCATTAATCTTGAATACGAAAGTATATTCCCAACAATGTCTTTACCCAGCCATAAACAGCCTATTACTATTCCGGAAAGAACTCTCGCAATTGGATTTTTTTGATCTCTTCCAAAGAAGAGAATTATAACTGCAGCTCCTGCTAAAGCTGGCCATTTTCCCATGCTCTTACCCATTGTTAATAATAGAAGTGATGGCATAATAATGAGCCATGGTATCTGATCAAATATTGCTCCGGCAAAATCTCTACTTTTAATACAATTGTATACTTTAATCAATATTCCCCAGTACAGTTGAATAAATCCCAAAGCCAAGGCTATTATAAAAAACTGCATTGAATCTTTTAGAGGACTAAATATGATGACTTTTTGCAAAAATACTGGAAGTTTTTCTGCCTCTATACCAAACCAGCCTCCTGTAAATACCCCGCAGATAATTGTTGATATTCCAACATATAATATAAGCTTGAAAAATCTTTTAATACCTGGCGTATGAGCTATTGTTGATAAGCCTAAAAGAGCAATAGTGCTTAAAATAAGACCATACCCGGCGTCTGTAAGACACAATCCAAAAAATAAGAAGAAGAATGGAGCCATAAAAGGAGTAGGATCAACAGATGTATTTGCCGGAGTTCCATATAAATCAGTTACCGTCTCAAATGGCTTAAATATAGGCTTGTTTTCAAGATATATGGGTGCTTTCTCTCCCTTAGCAGGATCTACTTTAATTACACTGGATGCTGGAAATCTTGTTGAAATTTGTTTTTTAAATCTTCTAACGTTGTCTTTTTTTAGCCAGCCTCCGAGCAAGAAAGTTTCATTTGATTCTAAAAATTTATTCTGCAGGGATGTTCTATAGTTTAAGCTTAAACTATAATCATAGGCAACCTTTAGTTTGCCTGAATAACGCGTAAGCTCAGTCGCGTCTTTATTGAGGGTTTTATGTTTTTCCTTGAGCCTTTTCAACTGATTGGATATTCTCTCAAGGTTTGAATCTACTGTTCCCTTAAGATTGTATAAGTCTACTCTTTCAACTCCTAGTTTCTTGCATTCGCTAAGTATTTCTTTTTCCTGATCGCGAAAATATATGGCTACAATATTCTCTGTTTCCTGATAGTCTGAAGCTTTTTCACAGTGTAAAAGAGGAAACTTTTTACCCATATAGTTCTTGAAATAAGCAAATTTGCCAGTAGTTCCAGTTAAAAATGCATACTTGATAGTCTCCGTTATATTGAATGTATCTAAAGAGAGGCTAAGGGGTTTCCACGGGATGAGCTGATTATATTGAGCATGAAGCACCCCAATTTCCCTTTCTGTTTTATGCAATTCCTGCTGAATGAGCATACAAGTTTTATGTATCTCTCTATAATCAAATCCTAGAGCTGTTTTTTCAAATTCGTCAGATGATAGCAGGATTTTGCTACCCATCAAACCGGAGATAAAACCTGTTTTTTGCCCAAAACGCGACAAAAAATCTATAGTGGATTGAAGTTCAGAAAGCTCTTTTTTGAATTGATCCAGGTTTGCCTGAACTGGCTTTAGAAAGTCTTTATGTTTTTTAGCCTGTGCTTGCTCAATATGATTAATCTGGATGATATTAAGTGATTCCAAGAAAGAGACAACATCCGGACATTGAGATTTAACTCCAATTATATTGACCTTTTGCATTTGAGAGATAGCCATTAATGTCTTAACTCCTCTAGGATAGTTTTTATAGCACTCTCTTGTTTGAGTTGAGCCTTTTGCTCAAGCGCAGACAGATATTCGGCATTATTTTCGCGTATTTTTTTGACTTGCGCTTTAGCCTGTATATCAGCTTTTGCCAGTATCTTTTTCGCTTCTTCCCTTGCATTTGCGGCAGCCTTTTCAATATAAGCTGATGCATACTTTTGAGCATTTTTTAGATTGGTACTTGTTAGGTGTTTTCCTTTTTCTATAAGCTTTGATGCTTTTTGCTCAGCTTGTTTTACCCTCTCTATTACTTCTTCTATCAAAACTATCTCCCATTACATATAAGACATACACTGGCGCTATGTTAGCATAAATATTGTGAGAGGGTCAAGCGCATTTCGGCAAAAGAATAGGGCCTACAAAATCCAGAATATTTTACCTAGAAAATATAAGCCCTATTAGAGAAAGCTATTTCTTCTTTTTTAGTTTAACCTTGCCTGCTACCTTTTTAGTCTTAGCTGCTATCTTATTCATGAATGTTTCCGGCCCTTCGCTAGCAAGTTCCTTCAGCAGTTTTCCTCTTTTACCCAAAGATCCTGCAGTAGCTTTAACCTTCTTGCATCCCTTTATTGCGTTTTCGCATTTGATTATAGATGCTTTAGCATCAGCTATTACAGCTTCATCTTTATCAATTTCAGCAATAGCTATTTTCTTCTTGCATTCCTTAATACATGCTTTCGCCTCGTCTATAATGGGCTTAACCTCTGAGGTCATCTTACCGCTTAAGTCTTCCATATCTACGCCGCAGGATGTTAGAGCTTTACAGCAGTCATCCAATATCTTATCGCCTTTAGCTTCCAATTCTCCAGCAAAGACCACTGATGTAGATATCATAAGACCAATAGCTAATACAATTGTAAGAACTGTACCTGTTAATTTCATATGTCTCACCCCCTTTCCTTAATAGCGTTCTTGTAACTCATCGGTGATTATAGGGCTCGTCAGATACTTTGTCAATACGAACTTTGATTTTATTGGCGCAATGTGATATCTTAAATAAGAAAAAAGGGGTAATTATTATGCATATAGAGAATTTTAAATCTGATGATACATGGCGTGTTTTCAGGATAATGGCAGAGTTTATAGAGGGATTTGAAATATTATCCGGAGTAGGCAAAGCCGTAAGCATTTTCGGCTCTTCCAGAGTAAAAACTGATGATAAATATTATAAAATGGCTGAAGAGCTGGCAGCGATACTTGTAAAAGAAGGCTATGCCATTATCAGCGGCGGCGGGCCCGGGATAATGGAAGCTGCTAACAAAGGCGCATTTAAAGCAGGCGGAGAATCAATAGGATTGAACATTGAAATACCACGAGAACAAAAGCCAAACAAGTTTGTCAAAACTCTTCTTAACTTCAGATATTTCTTTTGCAGAAAGGTAATGTTTGTTAAGTATGCTTCTGCATATGTTGTATTTCCAGGCGGTTACGGAACAATGGATGAATTCTTTGAGGCGCTTACATTAATACAAACCAAAAGAATCAAATCTTTTCCTGTAATTTTGGTAGGAGAGGAATACTGGAAAGAGTTGGTTGAATGGATTAATGGAGAACTTGTCAGACGAAAGTATATTTCTAAAAAAGATACAAATATTTTCCATGTTGCAGACACTTCTCAGGAAGTAATAAAGGTTATAAAAGATTTTTACAAAAGAAATACATACACTCCCGTCTGATTGTGGAGTATATATATTTAAAGATAAAAATGAGAAAGTCATATATGTAGGTAAAGCTGCGTCGCTCAAAGCTCGTGTTAGATCATACTTTCAAATATCCCCAGTTTACCCAATTCAAAATTCAAAATTAGTTAAAGAGATTGCAGATATAGATTATATTGTAACAAAATCTTCTGCAGAAGCCTTAAATTTAGAAAGCAACTTAATAAAAGAATACAAACCCAAATTTAACCTCAGATTGAAAGATGACAAAAAATATCCTTATATAAAGATAAGTAAATATGAGGAGTTCCCAAGGATCTCTCTTACAAGAGACCTTACAGATAAAAAAGCAGCCTATTATGGCCCTTATACTGACGTTACAGGGGTAAAGAAAACTCTGCGATTAATCAAAAACCTGTTTCCAATTAGAAATTGCAACAAGAAGTTAGACTCTCATAAATTAGAGCGGCCGTGTCTTAATTATTATATGAAACAATGTAGCGCTCCGTGTGCAGGTAAGATTACAAGAGAGCAGTATCAGAAATTGGTCAATAGTGTGGGAATGTTTTTGGAAGGCAGAATGAACGAGGTCCTTCGCTCTCTAAAGAAACAAATGAAACTGGTCAGCAAGAATCAGCAGTATGAATTAGCTGTGAAGCTCAGAGAAAAAGCAAAAAATATTGAAAAAATCACAGAGAAACAAAAAGTGAATTTACTTTCTACCAAGGATGATGATTATATTGGAATAGCAAAAAGCGACGAAAAAGCTATTTACATATGTATGCTTATGGTTAGAAGGGGGAAGTTAATTGGTCAAGAGAACTTCCTGCTGGGACCTAATAATATGTTTTCAGATGCGGAGATACTGGAATCGTTTATTAAGCAATTCTATTCTAAAACCAGTTTTATTCCCGCAACAATAAATGTGCCTTTTGATATTAAAGACAAATCTATTATAGAGGATTGGCTGCAAAGTAAGATTGAGCATAAAGTAGTCCTACATGTTCCAAAAAGAGGAACTGGATTTGAACTTCTGAATATGGCCAGCAAGAATGCAAAGTTAAAATTAGAATCAAGCTTTCTGGAGAAAAAGAAGGTCGATATATTGAAGTCTCTGAAAAAAATTCTAAAAAGTCCTACTATTCCGTATATAATTGAGGGGTTTGATGTGTCTAATATAAGCGGCAAGGAAGCTGTAGGAGCAATGGTCAGCTTTAGAGGGGGTGAGCCGGATAAAAATAACTGGAGAAGGTTTAAGATAAAACAGACATGCGGCATGGATGATTATGCCATGATGCGAGAGATAGTGCACAGAAGGTATTCTCGTCTGTTAGACGAGTGTGGTCAAATGCCGGATTTAATTTTAATAGATGGCGGAAGAGGACACCTCTCGTCAGCTGCAGATGAAATTAGTAAATTAGGTATAGATGATGTTTGTATTATAGCTCTGGCAAAGGAACAGGAGCATATATTCATCAAGAACAAATCAAAGCCTATTGTCCTGCCTCGAGATTCGAAAGAATTGCAGCTGCTTCAGCATATTCGCGACGAGGCCCACAGATTTGCACACAGTTATCATAAGAAGTTAAGAGACAAAATTCCTTAGTCTTCCGACTTTCTCAATAACTACTTCTACCTTGTCTCCGCGTTTCAGGGGACCTATCCCAGAGGGAGTGCCTGTAGCTATTATATCTCCTGGGAAAAGGGTCATGACTTTTGAGATGAAACTTACAAGTTTTTGAACATTAAAAATCAAGTTGCTTGTACTTGACGATTGCTTTAATTGGCCGTTTAAGAAAAGTGCTATTTTTAGATCATCAGGATTTATATCTGTTACAATGCATGGGCCTATAGGGCAGAATGTGTCAAATGATTTAGCTCTTGTCCATTGCCCGTCTTTTTTTTGAAGATCTCGCGCAGTAACATCATTCAAGCATGTATATCCAAATATTTCCATTTTATCTTTGATTACTACCGCCAATTCTGCTTCATAATCTACACGCCTGCTCATTTTTGGATATATAATATTATCGTCAGGTCCTATAACAGAAGTACTTGGTTTCATAAATAAAACAGGCTCGTCAGGTATTTTCATGCCAAGTTCTTTTGCATGGTCTATGTAATTGAGTCCTACAGCAACTACTTTGCCAGGTAAACATGGAGCCAGTATCTTTACATTCTTAATACTGTATTTTTTCTCAGTAACTTTGAATTCTGTAAAAATGTCGCCGTCTATTTCTATAATAACATCCTGCTCAATCAGACCATATTTGGAGAGACTGCTATCAATTGAGAATCTTGCGTATTTTTTCAACTTTTTATTCTGAAATAATGATTGCATCAACTGGACAGTTTTCAGTAGCTTCCTTGACTGCACTAACTAGATTTTCCGGCACTTCTTCTACTTTTACTGCAGCAATATCTTCCGGCATTTCAAAGACATCAGGACAGTCATCTGCACATAGCCCGCATCCAACACAATCTTCTTTATTGATACTAACTTTCATATCTAAGTCCTCCTGTTAAGTTTTTTATTATATTAGGAATTATATCTAAAAACAAAAATTCGTAAAGAATATTCTTGTTTTTATGATTGTTCCAAAGTTGATATTTGGTGAGCATTATGCTATACAGGGTGCATGGATACAAAAACTCAACTTTGTGCTGTTATTGGGAATCCTATAGGACATTCTTTGTCTCCTGCCATACATAATGCAGCGTTTGATCATCTTGGACTTAATTATGTTTATGTTGCATTTAAAGTTGAAGATGTATCTTCTGCAATAGCCGGCGTAAGAGGCTTAGGAATAAGAGGATTAAGTGTAACTATTCCACATAAAGTAGAAGTAATAAAATATCTTGATGAGATTGATGAAATTGCAATGCAAATAGGCTCAGTCAATACCATTGTTAACGAAAACAGGAATCTGAAAGGATACACCACTGATGGAACTGCAGCAGTGCGTTCGTTAAAAGAAAAGGGTGTTGATATCAGGGGTAAAAAAATCTTAATTTTAGGCTCTGGCGGTGCTGCACGAGCAATTGCATTTACGCTTATTATGAAAGAAAAACCTGCCTCTCTTGTAATTGGTGGAATCATAAAGGATGAACTAGATAAGTTAGTTCAAGATGTTAAAGGGTTTGGCTCGTTAGACAGTAGATATCTAACTGGGTTCATTACAAATGGGAAGTCTCTTGAAAAGCGGCTGCAAGATGTTGATATTTTAATACAATGCACACCTGTTGGAATGTATCCGGGAATTGATGACACTCCTGTTCTAAAGAGATTATTAAGGAGTTCATTAACAGTTTTTGATATTATTTACACCCCTCTTAAGACACGTCTTGCGAGAGATGCGGAAGAGACTGGATGTGTTGTAGTATCAGGAATTGATATGTTCGTCTATCAAGCAGCGTTGCAGTTTGAGCTTTGGACAGATAGGCCGGCCCCAATTGACATTATGAAAAAAGCTTTATTAGAAAATCTAAAATAATCACAGAGAAAGGAGCCCCAAAGATGAAAGTCATAATTAAAGAAGATAAGGTAGAAGTTGGCAAAGAAGCTGCCAATATAGCGTGTAATGCTATTAAGAAGACTATTGAAGAAAAAGGAGAAGCAAATATTATAGCTGCAACAGGAGCTTCTCAGTTTGAGTTTTTTGAAAGTCTTACTTCAATGCATGGTCTAGACTGGAGCAGAGTTAGAATGTTTCATCTAGACGAATATGTGGGTGTTTCAATAGAACATCCTGCAAGTTTTAGAAAATATTTAAAGGAAAGATTCATAGATAAAACAGGGATAAAAGAATATTATTTTTTAGACGGGGATGTAGAAAATCTTGGGAAGGAAGTGGAAAGATTAAATAACATTATAAGTAAGTATAAGATAGATATTGCCTTTGTAGGTATAGGAGAAAATGGTCACCTGGCATTCAATGATCCGCCTGCTGATTTTGAGGAAGAAAAGCCTTATATTGTCGTAGCATTAGACGAAAAATGCAAAAAACAGCAAATGGGAGAAGGTTGGTTTAAAACAATAGATGATGTTCCTAAACAGGCAATATCGATGAGTGTCAAACAGATAATGAAATCAGAGATAATACTCTGTACTGTGCCGGACAGGAGAAAAGCAGAAGCTGTGCATCTTTGCATGGATGGAGAGATAAGCCCGCAGTATCCCGCATCAATTTTACGTGATCATAAAGAATGTTATCTTATTCTTGATAAAGACTCTGCATCTCTTTTAGAAAACAAATAATGAATATTGTTCTGATTGGTTATAGAGGCACTGGCAAATCCACTGTTGCCAGAATGCTGAACGAAAAATTAAACATACCTGTACTTAATATGGATGAGGAAATTACAAAAAAAGCAGATATGTCAATCCCTCAGATTGTTGAGAAATTTGGATGGGATAGGTTCAGAGATATAGAATCTGAAATTGCAGAACAGGTTTCCAATATAGACAACTACATTATTGATACAGGTGGCGGAGTAATCCTGCGTGATAAGAATGTTAAAAATCTCAGGAAAAACAGCAAAGTGTTCTGGCTTAAGGCAGATGTTCCTGCAATTGTAAAAAGGATAAGACATGGAAAGCATAGGCCGTCTTTAACAGAGGGAAAAAGCTTTGTGGATGAAATAGAAGAGGTTCTCATACAAAGAAAAGAAAAATACGAAAAAGCTGCAGATTATATAATAAACACTTCTAAACTATCCCCCTCAGATGTTGCGAAAAAAATAGTATCAATTATGAGATAGGAACAGCTCTTGCCGTCCCACCGACCATAGGTTTACATTCAGGCTGCCAGATTCGATCTTGAGATAAGCCAAGTCGTTCTATAACTTGCCATGTACTTTGAATCGCTGCAAGATGGCTGATGTCATGAGCATCTGACCCCAAAGAGAAAATGACTCCTTCCTCTGCAAGAATTGACAGGTAATCAAAATATTCTTTTACATAGTCATGGCTAAATGCTGGATTCTTCAGATTGGCACACCCATTTATCTCTATAGCCGTTCCTGTTTCTCTTGCGACCTGTCCAAGCTCTCGCACATAGGTCTCGGGAACAGCTTTCATTGAATTGAACCATGGCCATCCATTTTTGTCAAATTCACCTTTCCCAAACCAATATGGATGTACCAGGACCTGCACAAGAGGATCTTGGCATGTTTTTAAATGATGTTTGTGTTGAGTATCAACCAGTTTCTTTATGTCATATTCCTTCAGGTACGTGGAGTGTATCCCACCTATTGCGAACTGAAATCCATATTTCTCTTTGACTTCCTGGTTGAAGGCAAATTCCTGGTTATATCCAGTAAAATTCAATTCCACACCAAAATAGACCTTTATCTTCGTATCTAATTTTTCAATATCTTTTCGGATAGGGACATGAAGTTGCAACTTATCAAGGGAGTTCAGATGGTCTGTTATCGCCATGGAGGTAACTCCCAATCGTTCACATTCATTTACAATAGAAGAGACCTCCATCGTGGAATTTCCACAACCTAAATATTTTGTGTGAATGTGAAAGTCATATTTTGAAGATTTAGTCATTTCATTTCTCCTCAGTTTCTTATTGTCATGAAAAGAATGCACAGAACACCGCTGCAAAGCCCTATGATCTTTTTCATATTAAATGATTCCTTTAAAACAAAGACTCCAATAATGCTTGTTGCAATAAAACTGAGTTGGGTTATTGGCAGGACAATACTTGCATCTCCATATTGCAGTGCTGTCGCCATAAAGAAGACAATACCGCATACCAGTATTCCTGAGATAATCCCATAGGTAAAGGGTTTTTTTACTATATACAGGGATTTTCTTTCTTTTATTATCAAGTATGCCAATCCCCCAATTATCCAGATACCGCCATTTATTGCCAGAAGATAATACTTATCGGCACCTTGCGATAATCCATATTTGTAAGAGAGCCCCATACCTGCACGCAGTAGGCCTGCAACTACTACAAGAAATAATCCTGAGTATTTGTTCTTAATATTGTATCTATGCTCTGATGCAGGTGTAAAAGCAAGAACGGATACCAATGCACATAGAATGCCAATAATCTTCCACAAAGAAATATTCTCTTTAAAAAAGATAAAGGCAAAAAGCACTGCAGGCACAAGATTAAGTCGATAAATAGTGGCGCACATACCTACCTCGCTGCTTGTCATGCTTTCGATAAGCATGATGTTGGCAATGACAGAGAATAATCCTGATATTAATCCCCACATTAAAGTAATATTGAAATTCTCGCTACAACCGATTTTTTTTGCAGTTAGCATAAATACAGACGCCCAGACCATTCCGATAACAGCCACATAAATACCTCTGGAACGCTGCTTCCGCGCATAAAATTTAAATACTAAATCATTCAACGCAGCAAACAACAGGCTGCCAAGTGCAAATACAATAATCATATCAGTTCTTAATCATTTAATTTAACAAATAGATCACCAAAATTTTTGCTTCATCTTGCCCCATATTTCTAGGCACATGGGGAATTCTGCCATCAAAAAATATTGAATCCCCTTTTCCTAAAAGTATTTTCTTTTTTCCATATTCAAATTCTATTTTCCCTTTTAATATAAAAAGGAACTCGTTTCCATCAGTTGAAACAAGTTTTCTTTTTGAACCCTTCTTTAAGGTTAAAATAAAGGATTCAAATAATGAAGTTTTTTTATTTTCCGTTATTATTAATGATTCATATATAAATCCTCTGGCATTTTCTCTTTCAATTATTTTCCTCTCATTTTTTCTTACAATAATATAAGATTGCTTGTGTTTTTTATTTATTCCCTTAACAAGTTCAGCCATATCGACATTCAAAGCATTTGATATCCTTAACAAAACCGGCAGTGATGGAATGGTTCTAAAATTTTCTACTTTAGATAAAAGGCTTTTTGAAAGGCCGGTTCTATTTGCTATCTCCTGCAGACTCAAATTTTTATCTTTTCTAATGCGACGGATCTGCAGACCTATTGTTATTAAATTGATTGCTTTCATTGTTTCGCATATTGCAACATAATTTCCTATTTGTCAACTAAATTGTTATTAAACGTCGTTTAGAAATACTCTATTCCGATGAATATCGGGTGACTGCCTGCTTTTAAAATTGCTATTTCATGCTTAATATAATATAATTTATAGCACTATTAAAAACATATTATGGGAGAAAGTATGAGTAAGGAAACGGATAGGAAATTCTGGAAGAATAAAAGAGTATTTATTACAGGAGCAAACGGGTTTTTAGGCTCGTGGCTTACAAAGGCATTGGTTGACTCTGGCGCAAGAGTAGTGGTTTTAATCAGAGACTGGATCCCAGGCTCCGTCCTGACAAATATGAAGAATGTTTATAACAGCTTGGAAGCTGTTGTAAAGGGAGATCTTATAGATTACCAGCTTATAGCTCGTATCCTTAATGAGCACAATATAGACTCATGCTTTCACATTGGAGCGCAGACAATAGTAGGAATTGCAAATAGGTCTCCTATTTCTACATTTGAGTCCAATATAAGGGGCACATGGAATATTCTTGAGGCGGCAAGGAACATAGGGCTAGAGCGAATAGTTATAGCATCCAGTGATAAGGCTTATGGAGAGCAGCAAGATTTACCATATAAAGAGTCCTATTCGCTAAATGCACTTCATCCATATGATGCATCAAAGGCATGCACTGACATACTTGCGAGAACTTATGCCTGTACATATGATATGCCGATTGTTGTAACAAGGTGTGCCAATATTTATGGAGGCGGAGACCTGAATTTCTCAAGAATTATCCCGGACACAATTAAATCTATTCTCCAGAATAAAAATCCCATTATCAGGAGCGATGGAACCCCGCTGAGAGATTATATCTATATTGACGATGCAGTTAATGCGTATCTTCTTGCTGCAGAAAAGGCTGATAAAAAAGGAATAAAGGGAGAAGCATTTAATTTTGGATCAAATAGCCCTGTAAAAGTATTGGACCTAGTAAAGGAAATTATTGCGGTTTCCGGAAGCAAGTCTTTGAAGCCTGTTATAGAAGGTAAAGGTGGAGGTAGAGGTAAAGGAGAGATAAACAACCAATACCTGTCAAGCACCAAAGCAGAAAAGCTTCTGGGATGGAAACCAGTTTATAGTCTGGAAAAGGGACTTAGGGAAACTATTAAGTGGTACAAAGATTGAAGATATTGATAACAGGTGGTTGTGGCTTTATTGGTTGTAATGCTGCAAAACGCTTTATAGACAAAGGGTATGAGGTAGCGGTTCTGGACAATCTCTCAAGAAAGGGTTCTAAGGAAAATCTTGAATGGCTTAAACAGCAGGGAAAATTTGAGTTCATAGATTGTGATATCAGGAATTATGCGAAGGTCAAGAAGGTTTTTGCAGATAGAAATAGTATTGACGTTGTGCTTCATCTTGCTGCGCAGGTGGCAGTTACAACTTCCGTTTTAAATCCAAGAGAAGATTTCCAGATAAATGTGCTTGGAACATTTAATCTTCTGGAGGCAATAAGAGAGAACAAGCTTAATCCAATATTTATTTATGCTTCCACAAACAAGGTTTATGGAGGAATGACTGACATAAAAGTGATTGAAAGAAACGGCAGATATGAATACGAATCTTTGCCAGAGGGAATTTCTGAGGAAAGAATATTGGACTTTCATTCCCCTTATGGCTGTTCAAAGGGCGCAGCTGATCAATATGTTAGAGATTATTCCAGAATATACGGGTTAAGGACTGTTGTTATGCGCCAGAGTTGTATTTATGGATACAGACAATTTGGCGTAGAAGACCAGGGCTGGGTTGCATGGTTTACTATAGCTGCATCTCTGGATAAACCAATTACGATTTATGGAGACGGGAAACAGGTTAGAGACGTACTGTTTATTGATGATTTGGTTGATGCATATGAAAAAGCCATAGAGAATATAGAAACTGTTTCCGGGAAAATCTATAACATAGGCGGTGGCCCTAATAATAAGATGTCTTTGCTTGAACTTATTTCCTTTCTTGAGAAATTCTTGAATAAGAAAATAGAATACAGTTTCAGCAACTGGCGGCCCGCTGATCAGCATGTGTTTGTATGCAGCGTTGAGAAAGCAGGAAAGGAACTTTCCTGGCAGCCTAAAACAGGTGTAGAAACTGGAGTAAAGAAACTGTCTGATTGGGTCAGGAAGAATAGGTCATTATTCAGATAATGGGAGAATAAGTGAACAATGGGTTTAAACCCATTGTTATGGTGTATTTATGTTAGCATTCATAAAAAAAGACTCTCTGTATAAGAACAGCGCATTGCTTTTTATTGCATCAATGGCAGGCAACTTCTTTCAATATCTTTTTCAATTCTTTATGGGAAGGAATCTCTCTATCGCTGATTTTGGCGCTATGAACGCACTGTTCTCATTTACAGTAATAACTTCAGTAGGAACAGGGACTATAGGCTTAGTTATCACAAAGTATATTGCAGGGTTCAAAGGCAAAAACGAAATAGGTAAGATAAAGGGGATTATTCTTAAATCTTCCAAGTATATTATTCCGGCAGGAGTTATTGTATCTATTTTAGTTTTTGCAGCCAGATTTCAGATTATGGATTACTATAAGTTAGAACATACATCTCCTGTAATAATAGTTAGTTTCTCGCTTTTTGTTTCGTGTATTTTAAGTTTATTTTTTGCTGTAGCGACAGGAATGCAGAGATTTAATTATATTGCTTTAGGGCAAATTTTAGGTCCTTTATCAAGGATTGGAAGCGGGGCTCTGCTTGTATGGCTGGGGTTCGGATTGAATGGAGCAATTCTTGCTTCTGTAGTGGCTAGCATAACAGGGATTTTGATATTTAGTAAAGTAATAAGAGATATTGTAAAGGTAAAGATTGAATCAGTAAAGAAATACAAGAAAGAAATGCTTCTTTTTTGCATGCCTGTGGCTATGTCGATTTCATTTTACGCAGTATTGACAATGATTGACATGACACTTGTAAAGCACTATTTCTCTGCGAATATTGCAGGCCAATATGCGGCAATATCCGTGCTTGGAAAAAGCGTTCTGTATCTGCCCGGAGCAATAGTGTTGGTCATGTTCCCAATGGTGGCTGAAGCACATACAATTAATAAGGATACTCTTTCAATCCTAAAAAAAGCACTTATATCTACGGCATTTCTCTGTCTGGCGGGCATACTAATCTTCTTTTTATTCCCTGATTTTCTATTGAGATTGATTTCACGCGGCAGATATGTTGGTAATGTAAATCTTCTATGGATGTTTGGACTGGCTATGCTTCCATACGCGCTGACAGGAGTGATTAACAGCTTTCATATTGCGAGACATAAGATTAGTTTTATTGTTGCACTTGTAATTATGACAATAGTGCAGGTTGCGTTAATATGTATGTTTCACAACTCACTGGAACAGGTTATATACATACTTTTAATCTGCGGGGTACTGCTTATATTGATAAATTTCGGATTGATTTTTTATGAAAGAAAGAGCTGATTCAAAATACCCTTTTGTCTCAATAATAGTAATTGCAAAAGGGGTCTCCGAATATCTGGCAGAATGTATAGAGAGCTGCTTTGCGCTTGACTATCCGGAATTTGAGATTATATTCCTGCCGGATAAAGAAGCTAACCTGAATTACAAAGATGTTTCCGTTGTTCCTACGGGCGAGACAGGACCTGCAGTGAAGAGAAATATGGGAGTTAAAGAGGCTAAAGGAGAGATTGTTGCATTCATAGATGATGATGTTTACCCTGCAAAGGGTTGGTTGAAAAATGCAGTTCGAAATTTCTCTGACCCGGAAGTAGCGGCTGTTGGCGGACCTGCTGTAACCCCTTATAATGATGATGCTATGCAAAAAGCCAGCGGATTGGTATATTCATCTAAGCTTGTTAGTGGAGAATATAGTTATAGATATATTAAAGGAACAAGAAAAGAAGTAGAAGACTTTCCGTCATGCAATCTGATTGTAAGAAAAAGTGTTTTCGAAAAATTAGGAGGATTCAATACCAATTTCTGGCCTGGAGAGGATACTGTTTTATGTCTGGAGATAACAAAAAAATTAGGAAAAAAAATAATCTATGAACCTGAAGCCCTAGTATATCATCATAGAAGACGTTTGTTTAAAGAACATCTCAAACAGGTTACCAGTTATGCTAAGCATAGAGGTTATTTTGTTAAGAGATTTCCTCAGACATCTAAAAAGTTTTCCTATTTTGTTCCTTCGTTGCTTATTGCTGGAATAGTAACGGGAGCATTCTTTACAGGGCTTTGTGTTTTCTTTAGATCTGTGTATTTTATTATACTTGGTATATATCTGATTTCAGTAGCATTTGAGACAGTAAAATCCAAAAATCTTTTAGTATTCCCAGGCATTATCTCCACGCATTTTGCCTACGGAATCTTCTTTATCAAAGGATTACTTTCTAGAAGGCTGGAAGAAGAATGAAGATAATTATCGCATATCCGCCGCTTAGCTGCAAAGGAAACAAGAAAAAGGTCCCTCTTCTTTCCCAGAACAGACAGTTTCAATGGTTTCACAGTCCTACCTATATCTATCCCGTTGTTCCTGCCTGCGCTGCAACTATGCTCAAGAATGCCGGATATAACATGATCTGGTGTGACGGAATAGCCGAGAAAAAGACGTATAAAGAATTTTTGAATTTTGTTGCTGAAGAAAATCCTGATTTGATAATGATGGAAACAAAAACGCCGGTAGTCAAACAGCACTGGAAAATCATCAACGAACTCAAGATTCAAAATTCAAAACTCAAAACTGTCCTTGTCGGCGATCATGTGACTGCATTACCGGAAGAGAGCATGAAAAACTGCAATGTTGATTTTATCCTGACAGGTGGAGATTACGATTTCCTTCTCCTTAATCTATGCGAGGTTCTAAAAAAACTCATCACTCATCACTCATCACTCATCACTAAATTAGAACCCGGTATCTGGTATAGAAAAAACGGGGACATAAGAAATACGGGCAAGTTTAAGCTTGATCATGATCTAAATACTCTTCCTTTTATTGACAGGGATTTAACAAAGTGGCAGTTATATGCGTATAAAAATGGAAATTATAAGCGGACACCCGGCACTTATATAATGGCAGGAAGGGACTGCTGGTGGGGGAAATGCAAGTTTTGTTCATGGACCACGCTCTATCCGAATTTTAGAACCAGAAAGCCAGAACATGTTTTAGATGAGATAGGAACGTTGATTGAGAGGTATCACATAAAAGAAATTATGGATGATACGGGAACATTTCCTGTCGGAGAATGGCTGAGAGAGTTTTGTGATGGAATGATAAAAAGAGGATACAATAAAGAAATAAGATTTAGCTGCAATATGAGATTCGGCACGTTAGAGCAAAAAGATTATGATTTAATGGCAAAAGCCGGTTTCAGGTTTATACTCTACGGACTGGAATCCGCAAGACAGGAAACACTTGACAGGATACATAAAAACCTCAAGGTTTCTGCAATAACAGAAGGCGCAAGAATGGCTAAGCAAGCAGGCTTGCATCCGCATCTTACAACAATGATAGGATATCCATGGGAAACCAAAGAAGATGCATTAAGGACAATTCAACTCGCAAAGGAGCTTTTTCGCAAAGGCTATGTAAATACACTGCAAGCAACAATAGTAATACCATATCCAGGAACGCCTCTTTTTGACGAATGCAAAAAAGGCAATCAGCTGAGAACTCTGGATTGGAACAGATATGACATGCAGGAACCTGTAATGAAAACTCCTCTCACAGATGCTGATGTAAAACAATTTACACAGGGACTTTACAAGTCTTTCATAACTCCCGGTTTTATATTCAGAACTATAACTTCTATAAGGGACTTTGATGATATAATTTTTATACTGCGCGCAGTAAAATCAGTTCTTGGGCATTTAACGGATTTTAGAAAATGAATGTTTTTACATTTTTATACTTGCATTGACATTTGCATAAGAATATAAACCGAAAAAAGAGGGAAAAAGATGGACTTTGAAAAAGTTTTTCAGATAGTAGTTAATGATTTTAATAAAGAAGACGTAGCGTATGCTCTTATAGGAGGTTTTGCTGTTGGTGTATGGGGAATTATGCGCACAACTACAGATCTTGACTTTATCGTTTTGCTTAAAGATTCTCCAAAGATAGAGAAAATTATGAAAGAGCATAGTTATAGGTGTGTGTACAAAACAGAAAATGTGTCTCAATATGTATCAGATATAAAGATTTTTGGCGAAATTGATTTTCTACACGCTTTTAGAAAAACATCCCTTTCTATGCTAAAAAGGGCGAAAGAACTTCCTGTATTTGGGGGAAAGTTTAAAGTAAAAGTTTTAATTCCTGAGGATATTATAGGTCTTAAATTACAGGCGTTAGTTAATGATAAGGAGAGAAAGCTTCGTGAATTTACTGATATTGAAGCTATAATGGATTATTTCAAGAAAGACTTAAACTGGTCTTTAGTGGGAGAATATTTTTCCCTTTTTAAGCAAGAGGCTAAATTTAAAAAGTTGGAGGCAAAATATGGGAATGCTAAGTAAAAAAGAAAAAGAAGAATTACTAAAATTATCAAAATCCTTAAAATTGAGGGAAGACTTTCAAAATACAAAAACTAATTCTTTGAGTAAAAAAGAAAAGATTAATTTGGATGATTATATAAAATTTCTAACTATTACCAATGCTTTGATAGACAACAGACCTAAGCCTTTTAAAAAAATAGAAGGAGATAATTTTGCAATATGAAAATCTGCATGCTCGCACTGCAAATTACGGCTGGAAAAATGTGTTATGTGTTTGATGGCTGAAACTGAAAATTGCCACGTGAAGAAGGGAAATAGAAAATGGAAAAAGGGAAATGGGGTCAGATTAGGCATTTTAGTGATATAGAAGCATGGAAGATAGGGAGAGAAGTCAGAAAGAGTGTTTATGCATTTATTAAAACATTACCTGATGGAGAGAAATATAATCTTAGTTCTCAAATGAGGAGAGCAGCAGTCTCTATCACAGCTAACATTGCTGAAGGATATGGACGGTATCACTATCAAGAAAATATTCAATTCTGTCGGCAAAGTAGGGGTTCTATATATGAAATGCAAGACCATTTGATCACTTGTTTAGATGAGGGATATATTGCTAAAGAGGATTATGAGAAAATTTATTCTTTATACGAAAAAGCTACTAAGGCAATTAATGGGTATATTAGACTGCTTAAAAGGCAGCAAGCAGAGAATAAAGAGAGAATAGCAAATGGTAAATAGAATTCCCAAATCCCAATTCCCAGTTCCCAATTCCCAATCCCCATTGGTAAGCATAATAATCACAACTAAAAACGAAGAGAAAAACATAGAAAATTGCTTAGAATCAATCCTGAATTCCCGTTTTCCAATTCCCAGTTCCCAATTCCCAGTCTCCAATTCCCAATCCTCAATCGAGATAATCGTAGTGGACAACAACTCAACTGATAAAACCGTTGAGATTGTCAAATCCTATTGTCATTGCGAGGCGAAGCCGAAGCAATCTCATATTCGATTTTACACAAAAGGCCCAGAGCGTTCTGCCCAGAGAAATTTTGGAGTTAAGAAAGTAAATGGATAAAGTTGCAATTGTTTCTACGATTCAACCAGAAACGCATTACACGAGATATTTGTATAAAGAGTTGAAAAATATAAATGAAAATATATATTTATTAATTGATGATATTCCAGAAAATGATGAATTTGTAGAAGGACAAAAAGATAAAAATATAATTAAATTGTGGAAAGCAAACTTATCATTGCCATTTGCAATAAATAGATTTGTGAAATTAAATAATATCTCAATAGTGCATTTGCAGCATGAATTTAATATGTATGGAGGAATTAAGGGTATTCCTATTTTTCTTTTTACAATGATATTTTTAAAGATCGTCAGGAAGAATATAGTTGTTACAACTCATGCTGTTGTCGATTATAGAACAATAGACAATGATTTTCTTGAAACATTTGTTTTGGACAAATTTAAAAGAATTAAAGATATTGCAAAAATTGCATTTTATTTGTTTTACAAGGTCGTTGGTTTAATAGCAGATAAGGTTATAGTGCACTCGAATTTTACTAAACAAATTTATATAGATTCATATAAGATAAAAGAATCAAAATGTTTTGTTATTCCAATTGGTGTTAATAATTTAAGTAGCGTAATTGCCAATGATAAAGGATTAGATTCTAAAACAGAATGGTCAGAAGAGATCAAAGGTAAAAATATTATATTGTATTTTGGATATATTTTAAAAAGAAAAGGGCTTGAGTTGTTAATCCAGGCTATTTCAAGTCTGAAAAATGATATCCCTGATAATGTTGTTGTCTTGGCAGGTGGGATGTTGGAAAATCAAAAAGGATATGTGGACTATCTTAAAAAAATGATAACTGAGAAAGGGTTAACTAAGGAAATTATTTTTACGGGTTTTTTATCTAAAAAAGAGATTGACTTTCTATATAATAAATGTGATTTTGTAGTGCTTCCATATACGTATTCAATTTCATCTAGTTTGCCTTTATCTCTGGCTTTTGAAGCAGGAAAGCCCGTAATAGCTAGCGATATAGGGACATTAAGGGATGAGATAATAGATAATGTCAACGGTCTATTTTTCAAGAACGGAGACTTAAAGGAATTATGCGATAAGATATATCTGTTGAGTACGAATAATAACTTGCTGAGGCGACTGCAAAACGGAGCGAAACGCGAATTTGGAATAAGGTCGTGGGCTAAGATAGCCAAACTAACTAATGAGGTAATATACTCAAATAAGAAGCCAAATTGAATATTAAAATTTTTAAAAGATTTTTATCCTATAATGGTGGCTTAGAATTCCAGCAATTAAGCGATGAGGTTGTTGAGGCAAATTATCAACACAAATATGTTGTAGAAAAATATTTAAATTATATAAAAGACAAGAAAGTGCTGGATGCAGGATGCTGGACCGGACCTATAGAGAAAGAGATAGTTAAGCGAGGAATACATACGGAACTAATAGGGATAGATGAAAACGAGAGGGCGTTGAATGTTGCCACAAAAAAATTTTCCGAGTTTAGGTTTATACAATGCGGATTAACAAAGCCATCTAAAGAATTTATTAGCAAATATAATGGTTATTTTGATACCATTATATTTCTAGATGTAATTGAGCATTTGCCAAAAGGTTCTGAGGTTGAGGTAATGAAATTTTTTAATAAAATTCTAAAGCCGGATGGTGTGATTATTATAAGCACGATGGCGAGTCACATTTTTAATTTTATTGATCCTGCCTGGTTTGTTGGTCACAGGCATTATAAGTTAAAGGGCATAAGTAAAATACTTAAAGAGGTTGGATTCAAAGCAGTAGAGACATCGCAAATTGGTAATTTGTATTGGGATATTGATTTGTTGTTGTTTTATATACATAAGCACCTTCTAAAAAAGAAATATCAGATGAGTAAAAATATATATAAAAAAATTATGCGAGGTTTTAACCACCCCAGAATAGCAACGAGAATATATTTGTTGGCAAAGAAGATTTAGGAATATAGATGAAAGCCCTTTCGATAATTATCGTAACTTATAATAGCTCAGAGTATATAGAGCCATGCCTATATTCAATATATAACCAAAAAGCGTCTTTTAATTATGAAGTGATTGTTTTTGATAATAATTCTACGGATGGGACTGTTCTATTAATACAAGATCAATTTAAAGATGTTTTTGTAATTAAAAGCGATAAAAACATAGGATTCGCAGCCGCAAATAATGAGGCAATAAGAAAAAGCACTTCTGGTATACTCTTGCTCCTAAATCCAGATACAAAACTAACTGAGAATACATTAGACGCTCTATATGAAGAAATATCAAAATATGACAATGACAGAACAATCATGGTGCCCGTGCAATGCAACTATGATACAGGAGTTTTTCTTAATTGCGGCCTTGGAATAGATATTTTTGGGTTTCCAATTAACGAAGGAGGAACTGAAAAGTTTTTTTATGCTGATGGAGCGGCGATATTAATGAAAAAAAAAGACTTTCTTGATTTAGGAATGTTCGACGAGGCTCTTTTTTTGATACAAGAAGATGTTGACTTGTCGTGGAAAGCTCGATTGCTAGATTATAAATTTAAATTACTGAGAGAAATAAAAATATTACATAAAAGTGGAGGCAGCATTGGATGTGGAGGCAAAGCGGAAAGTGATTTTTCTACGAATGTATTTAGAAGATACCATGGGGAAAAGAATATTATTCGAAATATCTTAAAGAATTATTCTTGCTACAATTTATTATGGGTGTTGCCTTCAATATTTATAATAAACCTTGCTGAAGTTATCCTGTTTACCTTCATAGGAAAACCAAAAGTTGTTTTGTCTTATATAAAGGCATACCAGTGGAATATTATCAACCTGAGAAGCACTCTTAGAAAGAGGAAATGGATTCAAAGCCGTAGAATAATCGGCGATAGAGATATAATTGATCATATGTATAAAGGAAGTGCTAAATTTAAACTATTATTAAAAGTTGGAATCCCTACGGTCGGAAATAATTGAGAGTATGAAGAAAGTTTTAGATGTTGGTTGTGGACATGGTTTTTTTACTTCCTGCCTATCAGCAAAGAACGATGTTGTTGGAATTGACATTTCCGACCCAGATATAAAGATTGCGAGAAAAAGATATCCACATGTCAATTTTCAGCTAATGAGTGCTGAGAAATTGATTTTCCCAGACGACTATTTCGAGGAAGTCTACGCGATGGATATTCTTGAGCATGTAGATAATTTAGACATGGTTTTAAGAGAAATTAGTCGCGTATTAAAAACTGATGGTAAATTCATTATAAACATTCCGTACTGGAAATCTGAGGAATGGTTGGGGAAAATAAGACCTTCGTACTTTGAGGAGATACATCATGTTAGAGTTTTCAAGGATAGCGAATTGGATAGCATTCTAGCTAAATACAATATGAGGATTTTATCTAAAAAAAAGAGCGGATTCTTATCACACATAGAGCATTATTACATGTTTACAAGGAAGATTAATAGTAAAACCCAATTAGGCATCGGAAACTGGCGAGATAACTGGAAGACAAAGTTTTTTCACCTGAGCCTGTTGCTTTTTGATGACGAGGTTTTAAGGACTCCGCTGAAATTTTTCCCGTTGTGGATTATTACAGTACCAATAGGTTTCTTGATTAATTTGTGTGGGAATAGATATTTCCCAAAATCCATATCTTATGAGGTTATAAAAGAAAAATGAAGGCAAGGAAAGAGGATATTGCTTTTGTTATTAATCCGTCGCTTTGGTACCAGAATATGTATCCATCGGGGATACTATGTCTTTCTGGCTATTTAGAAAGCAAAGGAGTTAGCAATATCATTTTGGATTCAAAAATTTCTTCAATCAAGATAGACGGGCAGAAAAGAGAAGGAATGATATTGAATCAAATAAAAGAAGCCAGACCCAGAATAGTGTGTTTTTCTGCTAGTCATAGAGAATTTGATGAAGTAGTTAGGATGAATAACGAAATAAAGAAACTAGACAACAGTGTAGTAACTATTGTTGGAGGCTCGCAACCTACATATAGGGGAGCAGACTTTCTAGATAATGGGTTTAGTTTCGTTTGCATAGGAGAAGGCGAAGCAACTTTGTGCGAATTTGTCAAAGAGGTTCTTAGCAAATCATATCGTTGGACGAGAATAGATGGGCTTGGTTGGAGAAATGGAAAAGATAATATATTTAATCAACCACGCAAACTAATCGATGAGACCACTATAAATAGCGTGTCTATGCCACCATATGACAAAATTGATAAGAGGTATTTTGATATTAATGTCGGTACAATCAGGGGTTTGCCACTAAAGGGAGCTTTGTTATTAACAACTCGAGGATGTCCTTTTTCTTGCTCATACTGCGGATGCAATTTAATCTTTGGGAAAAAACTCCGTTTTAAATCATTAGAAAATATTGAGCGAGAAATAAAGTATTTAAGGGACAATTATGATATTGAGGGGATTTGGATTGTTGATGATACCTTTACGATAAAAGAAAATCATGCTATCAGTGTCTCCAAAATCTTGAAAAGGCATGACATAATTTGGGGCTGTCAATCTAGAGTTGATACTATCAACGAGAAGTTAATGAAAATAATGAAAGAGTCTGGCTGTGTGCAAATAGATTTTGGGGTAGAATCCGGAAGCCAAAGGATACTGAATGACATTATTGGAAAAGGAACAAACGTTGAACAAATTATCCATGCCTTCAATTTAGCGAAAAAATATAAGATCAGAACGCTGGCAAATTTCATGATTGGATTGCCAACGGAAACTTATAGTGATCTTAAGGAAACCGAGAAAATTGCGGCTCTAATAGATGCCGATATATATCTTTTTGCTATTGCTACACCATTGCCGGGCACGAGATTATATAATATGATTAATGAGAAAATAAGTCCGTACGAATATTCATTATTGAATTGGAACGGCAGCATACTAACAGAGAGGTTTAATAAGTCAAAAATAAAGGATTTAATTATAGAGAAAGATAAACTTCATAAAAAATATTTTTTCAGGACAATGAGAAAATCAGTCTTATCCATGGATAATTATTTATTTTTTTTGAAGAAAAAGTATAAATATCAACGGTTGAAGTTTGTATTTAACTATTTTGTTAAATATATAAGAAAGTTGCTCAATGAAAAATGTTTTAGTAAATGACATTTCGTATTCAAATCACGCAGTAAGAAATGCAATTATATCAAAAATTAAATATTGGGGAAAACATAATTATAGTTTTGCGATATTTACAAGCAAGGCAGGAGTTAGTTTTTATAGAAAACACCTTCAGAACGTTAGTTTTATAGTTTTGCCTTATGCGGAAGAATGTCCGAATAAGTTTTTGTGGATTTTTGAATATCTCAAAAGAAATTCGGTCGCTTTGTTTTTTGTAAATAACCTGATAAATAAATATGATATTGTTTATTCAATCTCATCAGTTTTGGATTTGGCAATATTCCCTTATGTCTTTAAGATTTTTGATAAAAAAATAAAATGGGTTGTTCTTTTTGAAAATGTGGTTCCCTTAAATGACCCAGGAAATAAACTAATCCGCTTTTTGTCTTGGGTATTTTTTCATATTAGCTTGTTCACATTTAGAAAAGCTGACTTGTTATTGCCAATTTCAGATAGCCTTAAGGAGTATTTAATATCTAAAGAGTTTAAGAAGAATAGACTTATAGTTTCTGGAAATGGGATTGAGGTAGATTTAATTAGAAGAGCTAAAAAGGACAATAAGTTTAATATAGATGCTTTATTTATTGGTAGGATTAATGAAACAAAAGGTATCTATGACTTACTTAAAGTTTTGCAAATTGTGAGAAAAAAATATCCAAATTTTCAGTTAGCTATAATGGGCAGGGGTGACAAGACAACAGAAAAGCAATTTAAAAATGAAATAATTAAAAACAATCTTGGCAAAAACGTTCAACTTTTGGGATACAAGTCTGATTTAGAAAAATTTAGTATCATTAAAAGTAGCAAAATCTTTTTGTTCTTAAGTGTAAGTGAGAGTTTTGGGATTTCTCTATTAGAAGCTGTTTGTTGTGGCTTAAAGGCAGTTGTTTATGAATTAGAACCATATAAAAAAATATATTTGAATAATGAGGTAATAATGGTTACAAAGAATGACTATAAATCTGCTGCTAAAAAAGTGATGAAATTATTTGACAAAAGAGATTTTAGCAATAAAAACGGGGAGTTATTGCTTGAACAATATAGTTGGGATAAAATAGCCAAAATAGAGCTTAATGTGTTTAGGAATATATAGAAAATGAGGAATATTTATAAAGAAATGTATAAAGATAACAAAATACTGCATTTAATAAAAAGCAAAAGAGTTGAAATTATGTCAAATATTGTAGATAGTATTAAATTAGAAAATAAAAACGTTTTAGATATTGGGTGTTATGATGGAGCTTTTTTGTCTTTAATAAAACATAGAAATAATAATTTTTACGGAATTGAAGCAAGTGATTATGGAGTAAAAGAATGTATCAAGAAAAGAATCAATATAAAACAAATTTTTTTTGATGATAAAACTAAAATACCTTTTGAAGATAATTTTTTCGATTTAATTATTGCTGGTGAGATTATTGAACATATTTATGATACTGATTTTTTTCTTGATGAAATACTGAGATTATTAAAACCAAACGCAATGCTGATCATTTCGACTCCCAACATAGCTTCTTTGGGGCGGAGATTATTATTAATGCTCGGCATCAGTCCGATTATTGAGCTCTCTCTAAATAAAAATACAGGTTCAGGGCATATAAGATATTTTACTTTTGCGACATTGAAAGATTTGCTAGAAAAACATTTTTTAAAAGTATTGGTTAAAAAATCGGATGTTGTAAATCTATCTAGGGATGGGAAATTCAAGATTTCTTTTCTAGCAAAAATAATCCCTAGTTTTGGGCAAAGCATCATTTATCTATGTCAGAAGCAGGAGGCGTGAAATAAGAAATGATTGAATACGAATTTTATGATAGGCTATAAGATTATAGACGAGAAGGGAAAATGATTTTAAACTTAGGTGCAGGAGAACTTCCGATTGAGGACGTGGTCAACGTAGATTGCTATGATACGGGCTACCAAGACGAAATCGTAGATCTATCCGAGTTTCCATGGAGATGGAAAGATGAGAGTATAGATGGTATTTATATGTTACACGTATTGGAGCACTTTCCCGAGCCTTTTAAGATAATCTCGGAATGTTACAGGATATTAAAGCCAGGAGGGTTTCTATTCATAGCCGTTCCTCATTCTTCGCTTGTCATAGCAATTGGATGCATAGGACATTACAGGACATTCAGCTACGCTACTTTCAGGGATTATTTTGGGCAAAAATACTATCATATAAGCAAGCCGATGTTCAAGACAGAAATAGCGAGAATCTTATGGTGGCATTCTCCAAGGAGACACAAAAATAAATATGGGATAAATTTCAAGCATGTTGAGAAACAAAATTATCCCTTCATATATTTCTTAATCGTTAGACCTTTAAGCCGTTTCATACAATTTTTCGTTGATTTATTTCCACGGATTTTTGAAAGAGTATGGTGCTATTACGTTGGAGGAGCAGAGGAAGTCGTCTGGAAAGGGATAAAGATATGAATTGTCAGCCAGTCTGCTTTTAAACTTTTGCCGGGTAGAATTATGGACACTTATAACTATGAAGTCTGTCCTCAAGGTATGTGTTTTGCTGATAATGGGTTAAATATAAACTATATTTTTCTTTGTAACCACATAACGGAACGTCTCGCTGAAAATAAACGCATAAAAATTCTGGAGATCGGAGCAGGAGGAGGAAGAAATCTGAGAATAATTTACCAGAAATTTGGAAGCAAAGTAGAATTGTTCGGAACCGATATTAGTAATACTGCGATAGACTATGCGAAATCACTAGAAATCGGTAAATTTTATCTGGCGAAATCAGAAATTATTCCCGTTGCGGAAAAGTTTGATCTCATATTAATGATTGATATATTGGAACATTTAAAAACCAAGAGCGTTGTTAAGAAAACTTTGGATAATGCTTTGTTGTATCTAAATGATGGGGGAAATATTTATATATCTCTGCCCATAGAGTTAAACAGATTTTCCTTAACATGGCTTTTCAGTAAACTGCATTATTTTAAAAACTTAACGAAGATGTTTTGGGGACATTTGATTCAATTTAATATTAAAGGTTTCTTAAAATTAATTGATCTTAATAAATTTAAATTAGAGGAAGCTTTCTATAGCGTTCATTTCCTTAGCCAGTTACAAATACTTTGTTTCTTTTATCTGCCAAAGATTTTATTGCAATTCTTTTTTGGAAAGAAAATAGCTAATGATTTAAGAGATTCTAACGAAATAATCAATAATATAAAGCATCCTCTTTTGAATCTTGCAAAAAGAATAATTATAAATTTTAGCTATCCTTTATCTTATTTGGCGTTTAAAGAATCCCATCTCAAGAGAACTTCTTCTTTCGCCGTAGGAAATATGCATTTATTAATAAGCAAAGATTATATCAAGTGAAGATGAAAAAGTTTTTTCTGCGACACTGGTACTATTTGTTGATAATTTTTCCGTTGCTGATATTTATCTACTCTGTATGGGACCGTAGTTTTTATATGGGGGGAGATGTGATGTTCCCTTTAGATCCCGTTAATAATATGCAGAGGATATTTTTATGGGACAATGACGCTGAATCTTTTCGCTTCGTCTGCACCTCCTGGTTTTTGTTTTTTTATCTGTTTTTTTTAATAGGATTTCCTGCCTTTGTAATTCAAAAAATTCTTCTAGTCCTCTTATTGGTTTTTGGTTTTACATTCACTTATCTGTCTTATGCGGAATTATTCAAAGGAACAAAATATGATTCCGATAAATGGAGATTTCTTGCAGGCATTGTTTTCACTTTTAATCCCATTTATTTGTTGCTGTGCCCCGCTTATCTGCCTCTTTATGGTTTTCCTGTATGTTTTTATTTTCTGATGAAATTTTTACGCAGCAACAAAATTATTTATGTTTTTTTCTTTTCTATTTTCTTAAATTTTTTCTTTTTTTTGGAATTGCCACAGCCCAAACAGTTAATAGTCTTCGCCTTGGCATCTTTTTGTCTTGCATATCTGTATCAACAAGTAAGAAATCTTATCTTCAGGGACGTTTTTGCCCGGTTAATGAAAATTTTTCTTTTGAGTGCGTTATTGAATTTATGGGTTTTAATTCCTCTTCTTCATAACATGTTTTTTGGGATTGGGGCAACTTTTGCTAGAAACTTGGTAACCTATGGCGGGGACGCGGATCTTAAAACGGCAACGTTGGTTTATATCGCAAGATTTTTTAATTTAAATATCATCCTATATTACCCGCATCTAAAATCGTTTTTAACGAGTGCGCCTTTCATTTTTTGGACGTTCGGCCAATGGATACTTATCGTCTTAAGCATGTTTTTTATTATTAAGGATAGAAAATCCCAAAAAATCATCACAACCCTGCTCCTCGTGGTTCTTTTTTTTATCTTTGTTGCAAAGGGTTCTAATCCTCCATTAGGGGAATTGTATCGTTTTGCTATCATGCACATCCCGCTGACAAGAATGTTTAGAACGTCCTCTACGGTTGTTACTGGCGCTGTTGTTTTTTATGCTTTTTTATTTTCCATGGCGATGTTTAATTTATTTAGGAATCGGAAGGTCTGGGTTTATGTTTTTATTGTTTTAAATGTCGTATCCTTCTATCCTATTTATTTTGGTTACAAGTTCTACAATCCGATCCCATTTGCCCCCGAAAAGAAGGGACATATCATCCCTCAGGCTTATTTCGAAATAGGGCGTTTTCTTGACGCTATTAAAGAGGATTCGAAGATTCTGTCCATTCCTCTGCACAGGGGGGGATATGTTGAAAAAAACTGGGGCTATTTCGGTTCTGATCTTTTGAGCTGGATTACAAAAAAACCTTTGATCTATCGCGAAGGTGGTAATGTAATCACAGTAGAGCAAAAAGAGAATAGTTCAAAACTTCCGGAGAGCTACAGAGAATACGCTTTAAATAATGCAGGATATCTTCTTGTTAAGAAAGATACGGTCGGCGGTAGATATCCCAAATACGATTATCCTGACAGGAAGGATCTTTTAATAAGAAATGACTATTTTGACCTCTACAAAATCTCCGACGAATACTTTCTTCCCCACATCTACGCATCCACTACTTCAACTATTATCAATGGCAATATGGAAGCATTGGTGCCGCTTACGGAGACGAAATACCTAGGAGGAGGAAAACGGGAAATGGGAAATGGGAAACGGAATAAACAGGTGCTATTATTTACGGAACAGGATAAGGCAAGAGGTAAAGGTGGAGGTAAAGAGAAGGCAAAGGAAGAGGTGAAGGTGGAGGGAAAAGGTAAAGAAGAACCTGAGATTATATTTAAGAAGATAAATCCGACGAAATATTTGGTAAAGGCAGAAGGAGCTAAGACGCCGTTTTGGCTGGTGTTTAGTGAGAGTTTTCATAAGCAGTGGAAGATTTACAGACGACAGACGACAGACGACAGACGACAGATATTTCAGGAGATTGTGGCGGATTATCCAAAATTGAAAGTTAAAGAGGCAAAGCATTTGATGAAATTTACTCCGCAGGATATTAAATTTTTATTTAGAAAACCTCTGGATGCGCAGCATCAATTGGTGAACGGATATGCCAATGGATGGTATATTGAGCCGAAAAAATTGGGATTAGAAGAGGACTTTACTTTGGTTCTGTATTTCTGGCCCCAGTCACTTTTTTACTTAGGACTTGGAATATCTGGGCTAACGTTACTTTGTTGTTTAATTTATTTGACATATAGGTGTTTTCCCTTCTCTGTCAAGAGAAGGGGTAGGGGATGAGTTAAAAACAATGAAACGGAAACTCAAATATATAATTTTTGCTGGCTTATTAGGCTTGGTTATAGGGTTTTTATATAACTGCATCGTAATCCCAGATTCTTATAGAAAAGAGATGTTTCTCTATAAGGATAGTATTAAATTACCTAGTTCAAAATGCATTAATAAAACCTATGTAATTCCTTATAAGGAAACCCTGCGTCTGAAAATAGTTTCTTCATATAAAAGAAAGAAAATTGTTTTTAATAATAAAATTTTAATTCCGTATAAAACAAAAAAATATGATAGAAAATTAAAGAATCTTTTTGCGAAAGAATATTATCCGAAACCCATTGATTATGTTCTTATTCCAGCAGATATAGTAAATGTCGGCAAGAATTTTCTCAAAGTATCCTTCCCCACAAACATTCGTTACTGCGTAACAATAAAAATGGGGAATTATCATCGCAATACTAATAATCAGATATTTGTTTTATTTAAGGATTCTCATATTTTAGCTTTAAAAGAAAACCCTATTACATATCTATATTCGTTTTTGATTATATTGTCTATATTTTTGTTTTTATCTTGGAGAACAAAAAAGCATATTTATTCAAAATTTATTATTTCTCTTTTACCTGCCAATACCTTATTTCTTTTAGCGTATATAATCTCGGCAACACTTAATCTGAGGGCAGTTGTAACGCCGTGTTATTTTTGGACTTTGCAGGCGGTTTCATTGGCTCTTGTATGTTTCATATTTTTTTATAATTATAATAAGAAAATAATAAGTGAAAATATTAAGGAAGCATATTCAAATGTTGAGGAACTGTGTCTAAGTATCGGACAGCTAAATCTAAATACAAACCTGAGAAAGAAATTTTCTCCGATATATGCTTTTATGATCGCTGTGATCATTATAATTATACGCTGTTTGAGATATCTGCATTCACGAGGGATACTACCATTCTGGCAGTGGTTAAAGCCAAGACCATTCAGCGATAAATGCATAGTTTTATTTATGTTTCTTCTTATTGCATGTGCCTTGTTATTAACTGCCCATTTAGAAGTAGCAGCAGAGCGAGTGGCAAATGTTGCATATTTCGCATTGTGTCTGGGTGTTATTATTAAGTTTGTGCAGTTGGTAAAAGATAGGTAAAGGGAGAGGTAAAGGTAGAGGCGGAGACGATTAGGAAATAGCACGGCTGCACAAGTAGATCAGAGATAATTCTTGACAGAAGAAATGGAATATATTAGAATTTGTGCACTGAATTGCACAAATTCTTGATATTTTGGGCAGTTGATATTTTATGAGGTGTTTTTATGGAAAGATATTTAATTAAACAAATACTTTTAGAACAAGAAGAAGAAATTGCCGAGATTTTTAAAGGGAAAATCATCAAAAGAGAAATTGAGCCAGTGGCAGAGGAAATGATTGACTCGGATTTAATTAAGGTAATTATGGGAGTGAGAAGGTGTGGTAAGTCTGTTTTGGCTCATCTGTTATTAACAGGCAAAAAATATGGTTATGTCAATTTTGATGATGAGAGATTGATTGGAGTGAAAGCCGAAGACCTTAATGATTTTTTAGAGGTTTTAAAAGAAATAGATCCGGATTTTGAGTATTTGTTGTTGGATGAAGTTCAGAATGTAAAAGGATGGGAGTTATTTGTTAATCGTTTGAAGAGGAAAGGCTATAAGATTGTTGTTTCCGGAAGCAATTCAAATCTTTTAAGCAAAGAATTAGCTACTCATCTTACAGGAAGGCATTTTGGCATTGAACTCTATCCATTTTCTTTTAGAGAATTTTTATCTTATAAAGGGATTATTGTAAAGGAACGGGACTCCTATATAACAGAAAAAAGAGCGGGCATAAAGAAATTACTTGAGGAATATTTGAACTTAGGAGGCTTGCCGGAAGCATTAAAGATTGATGCTAAAAAAAATTATTTAAGAGAACTTTTTGACAAGATAATTACACGGGATATTGTCTCAAGGTACAACATCAAGTATGTTAAGGATTTGAAAGAGATAGCCTTATATACAGTCTCTAATTTTAGCTCCAAAATTACCTATCACAAGATCAAAAACATCTTTGAGATAAAAAGTGTGCATACAATTAAAAACTATCTCGGTTATTTGCAAGAGGCTTACTTAGTATTTCAGCTCAACCCTTTTTCATTCAAATTGAAAGAACAAATTAAACAGCCGAGGAAAATTTATTCAATAGATACAGGTTTGATAAATGCCCTTGTTCCTAAAATTACATTTGATTATGGGAAACTAATGGAAAATCTGGTGTTTTTAGAATTAATGAGACGGGGTAAGGAAATTTATTTCTATTCTCAACCTAATTATGAAGTGGATTTCTTGGTAAAAGAGGGATTAAAAATAAAACAATTAATACAAGTCAGTTTTTCAATAAGTGATGAGGGAACAAGAAAAAGAGAGATAAAGGCTCTGCTGAAGGGCTCTAAGGAATTAAGATGTAATGAGTTAATTATGATTACATGGGATGAACAGGGGGAAGAAAAAGTTAATTCTAAAGTAATAAAGATTATTCCCCTATGGAGATGGCTGCTTATGAAGAATTACGGAAAAGATAATTTTTGACAATATATTAATTGCAGTTAATATAAGGATAGAAATATAAAAGGTATAGGGAAAGGTGAAGGAGAAGTATAAGTATAAGAGTTTTAAGGATATGGCAATTTGGCAGACAGCGCCTCAACCTACTGAGAGCCAGAGTCATCTGGAATACGCTAAAAGAGTTGGTTATATAAATATTGAATCTGCTAAAAAGCTGGATAAAAAGTTATCACAACTCTATAATGACTTAAATAAAGTAGTTCTCACTTTGCGAGGCTCCGTATGACCCATTTCTCTCTCCCTCTATCTTTGTCTCTATCTCTCTACCTTTACCTTGCACCTCTACCTGTATTCTTATGAAACCATATAAATATAATCTGATAGTTATAGTTCTCTTCACTATTCTTGCTCTTATAATTACTTTTCCTGTTATCTTTAATATGAGTAAATTAATCTATGGCTATCCTGATGATACGCTCGGTACAATTTGGGGGATTTGGCGAGACGGAAACGCGTCTCTTCAGATTAAAGACTTTTTATTATTCCCTGCAGTAAATTATGAAACAGGTGATTACAATATATATATTCATACTTTGTGGCCTATAATAAATTTCTTAACTAACGAAGTGATCACATGGAATATTGTCTCCATTTCCAATTTTATTCTTTCGGCTTTTTTTATGTATCTTCTTGTGAAATACCTGACAAAAAGCAGAATAGCGGCATTTATTTCAGGCGTCATCTACGGCTTTTGCCCTCATATCTGCATGCAGTCTTTTAATCATATAGCGATTGCTGCAATTCAATGGATGCCGCTGTATATTCTATTTTTGTTGAAATTAGTATTTGAGAAAAACTACAGGAACGCAGTTTTATGCGGAGTTTTTTACGCATTGGTTGTTTTCTCCAATCCGTATTATGGCTATTACATGCTTCTATTCACTATTGTATTTATTATTTTCTTAGTATTAAAACATATCAAAAATCTATACGCAGTGATAAAGGAAGATAGATTTAAAATATTTAAATTAGCTGGCGTGACTTTTTTGACTGCTCTAATTATTGTCGTTCCGGCCGAATACAAGATAATCAAGACAATGTTTTCAAAAAGCAAGGATAAGCCTGCTGTTTTCACTCGCCCATTGGAAGGATTGATATTTTCAGGAGCTCGACCCAAGGATTTCATGCTTCCTCCGAGAACAAATCCTGTGCTCAAAAATATCTCTAAGCCATTTATCTCTCCTGATTTCGGCAGTATGATAGACCATACCCTGTATCTTGGATATACACCGCTAATCTTATCTGCTATTGCAGTGGGATTTTGGTGGAAGAGAAGGAAAAATGGAAAATGGAAAATGGGAAATTCCCAATTATCTGTTGTTATCCCATTTTTTCTAATAATATTCTTTGCTTTTGGAATTATGTCCTCTCCTCCATGGATACCTATTGGTGCAGCGAAACTGAACAGCGCTCCATTCAAGCTTCCCATGCCATCATATTTTCTTCATAAGCTGTTTCCGATGTTCAGGTATTATTCAAGAATGGTTGTTGTAATGATGATATCATTGAGTGTGCTTTCAGGAATTGGGATAAAATTCTTATTAGAAAAATTTAAAACTCCCAATTCCCAATTCCCAATTCCCAATTAAGAACTGCTCTTTTTACGTGCATAATTTTTCTTTTAATAGGAGTTGAATATATAAATGTTCCCCCGTTTCATTATTTTGATTCAACACCGCCGAAACTATATACATGGCTTGCAAAACAGGAGGGAGAGTTTAACTCTGCTATTGCTGAGTATCCGATGCTTGCCGGAAGAACGCAAGCATATGGATATATGTTTTGGCAAAGGGTGCATAAACAGAAACTTGTTAATGGAGGAGATATATCTCGTTTAGAAAAACTTCTCCATATTGATAATCCCCAAACTGTCCAACAGCTTAGAGAATGGGGAGTTAAGTATGTGATTATTCACAGGGATTTTTACGAAGATAAAGATTACAAAGAAAACTACAATGTTCCTATGCCGATTATTGATGAAGATAAACTTGGTTTGAAGCTGATTAAGTCTTTTAACCAGGGAAAGAATAAGCATTATAAAGAACAATATATGTCTCCAAACGTTTATTTTGACAAATTCTTCGGTAAAACAGATGTGTATGAGATTCTTGAGAGGTAGAGATGATAAGTGTCTGGGGCTTGTCCCTGAATTTTTACAAAAATTCTTGGGGGAATTGAAAATAGTCTTGACTATTTTCCAATATAGTGCAAAATAGTAGTATGCTAGAGAGAAAATTATACATTAATTTGTGGGAATCTTTATCATCTGAAAAACAGATGGTTTTTTTAAGCGGCCCAAGACAGGTAGGAAAAACCACACTTGCTAAAATTATTGCAAGGAGCTATTCCAACAAATATTATTTTAACTGGGATATCATTTCTAACAAAAAATTGTTGATTGAAGACCCTGCGTTTTTTCAGCATATAAACAGGGTTGATTCTACCAAACCTATAGTTATATTGGATGAGATACACAAATACAGACAATGGAAAAATTATTTAAAAGGCATATATGATGAATTTAAAAATGAGTATGCTTTTCTTGTCTCAGGTAGTGGTCGGCTTGATACCTATCAGAAGGGAGGCGATTCCCTTGCTGGAAGATATTTTAAATTCCACCTTTTCCCGTTTACAATTGCTGAATTAAGCAGAGAGAATAGAGATTTTAATGATTTCATAGATAATCCATTAAAAGATTTTGATATAAGCAAGAAACAATCTACAAAGAAGGTATGGGATGCTCTTTTTAATACAGGCGGTTTCCCCGAGCCTTTTGTAAAAGGAACAAAAGCGTTTTTAACCAGATGGTCTTCAAATTACTATCATCAGATTGTTCGGGAGGACATTAGGGATGTGTCAGATATAAGAAGAATTAATTCTGTAGATTTGTTGTTTTCTTTACTTCCGTCAAAAGTTGGAAGTCCTCTGTCTATTAATAATCTCGCTCAGGATATTCAGACAGCGTTTGACAGCATAAAAAGCTGGCTGACCTTATTTGAATCTTTTTATCTTATTTTTAGGATATCGCCCTGGACCAGAAAAATAAGCAGAGCGATTTCAAAGGAGAAAAAGCTTTATCTTTTTAATTATACTGAGATTCAGGATAAGGGGAGTATGTTCGAAAATATGGTTGCTCTTGAGTTGTTCAGGGCTATAAATAACTGGAATGATTATGGGCTTGGAAGGTTTACTCTGCATTTTATACGGAATAAGGAAAAAGAAGAGGTTGATTTTCTTATAGCGGATAAGAATAATCCTGTTTTACTCGTAGAAGCAAAATTTTCGGACGAAACAGTCTCCAAAAGTTTACTGCATTTTCAAAATATTTTAGACGTTCCTGCAGTCCAGCTTGTTAATAGCGAGAATACTTACAGATATTTTAAGAATGGCAGGAACAATGTATTGGTTATAACCGCTCATCAATGGTTATCTTCTCTGCCCTGAACATTAACAGACAATCTGTTTTGATAAATTCTTTGGTAAAACAGACATATATAAGATAAAATAAGAAAACTTAGGAGAAAGGTATTATGCGAGAACTGGTTTTAGTAACAGGCGGTGCGGGGTTTATTGGCTCATATATCGTTGATGAATTGGTGAAAAGAGGTTATAGAGTCAGAGTGCTGGACAATCTTGATCCTCAAGTGCATGGAGATAATGCAGATGTTCCGGGATACCTTAATAAAGAAGCAGAGTTTATAAATGGAGACGTTCGAAGTCCGGATGATGTCAGAAAAGCAATAGAAAATGTTGAGATAATTTTTCATGAGGCTGCTGCTGTTGGCGTTGGGCAGTCAATGTATGAAATCAGAAAATATATGGATGTTAATACGCTTGGTACTGCTAATTTGCTTGAACAGATAATAAAGTGTAAAGGCAAAATCAAAAAACTCATCGTAGCATCTTCAATGTCAATATACGGAGAAGGCGAGTATGAATGCTCTAAATGCAGCAGGATATCGCCAAAATTGAGACCTGTCGCTCAGTTAGAAAAAAGGCAGTGGGAGATGAAATGCCATATCTGCGGGGAAGATGCTAAACCAATTCCTACTAATGAAGAAAAGTCGTTAAATTCTACATCCATTTACGCAATATCAAAAAAGGACCAGGAAGAAATGTGCCTGTGCATTGGAAGAGTATACAACATACCGACAGTTGCGCTGAGATATTTCAATACATACGGACCCAGACAGGCTTTGTCCAATCCATATACAGGAGTTGCTGCCATTTTTTCATCCAGACTTCTTAATAATCATACTCCGATAATATATGAGGATGGTCTTCAGAGCAGGGATTTTGTGCATGTTAAAGATATTGCACAAGCAAATATGCTTGCAATGGAATCTGACAATGCTAATTATGAAATGTTTAATGTGGGAACAGGAAGAAGACTGTCTATTCTGGATATAGCGAATGCGCTTATAAGCAGGCTAAATTTTAAAGGAAAGCCTGAAATTACTTATCAGTTCAGAGAAGGAGATATTCGGCACTGCTATGCTGATATTTCTAAGATAAAGGAACAACTCGGATACTCTCCAAAGCATAAATTTGAGGACGGGATTGAGGAGCTTGTAAACTGGGTCAAAGAACAGCATGCGGAGGATAGAGTCGAACAGGCAAGAAAGGAGCTTGAAAACAGATGCTTGACAAAATGAATGTATTAATTACTGGTGGTGCTGGCTTTATTGGCTCGCACCTGTCTGAAAAATTACTTAGTATTGGGCATGAAGTTTATGTAATAGATGATCTCTCAACAGGTAGTATTAGAAACATAGAACATCTTCTTACCAATCCAAAGTTCCATCTCAGTACTGACACAGTTACAAATGAGACATTGCTTAGTTCAGTAGTGGATAAAATAGATATAATCTATCATCTGGCAGCTGCGGTTGGCGTGCAGCTGGTTGTAAAAAGTCCTGTTAAAACAATTGAAACCAATGTACATGGAACAGAAGTTGTATTGAAAGCTGCAGCAAAAGAGAACAAAAAAGTATTAATTGCATCGACCTCAGAAGTGTATGGAAAGAGTAAAAATATACCATATAAAGAGGACGATAACTTATTAATTGGTCCTCCAACGTTTGGAAGATGGAGTTATGCGTGTTCTAAGGCGCTGGATGAATTTTTGGCAATGGCATATTGGAAAGAAAAGAAATTGCCGGTTGTGATCACCAGATTTTTCAATACGATTGGACCAAAGCAAACAGGGCAATACGGAATGGTTGTGCCAACATTCATAAAACAGGCTTTATCCGGAAAACCGATAACCGTATATGGGGATGGTAAGCAGAGACGCTGTTTTACATACGTTGGGGACGTAGTTAACGCAATTATTGCATTAATGGAAAAGGATAAAGCGATTGGCCAAATATTCAATATTGGAGGTACGGAGGAGATAAGCATAGAAGATCTGGCAAAGAAAATAAAGCAGTTAACAAATAGTTCTTCGGAAATAGTTCATATCCCTTATGACCAAGCTTATGAGCAGGGCTTTGAAGATATGCGCAGAAGAATACCGGACATATCAAAATTATCCCGAATGCTTTCGGGAATAGGTAACTTTCCAAAACACGGGTTGGATGAGACATTGAAATTAATAATAGAAAATTTTAAATTAGAATAGGAAAGCTTATGAAAGGAATAATTCTATCAGGCGGCACAGGTACAAGACTTTATCCTTTGACAAAGGTTATTAATAAACATCTCTTGCCTGTTGGGAAAAAGCCTATTATTTATTACGCAATTGAACAACTGGTTAATGCCAATATTACTGAAATCTTAGTGGTTACCGGTGTTGACCACATGGGGGATATGGTTAATACGCTTGGCAGTGGAAAAGAGTTTGGATGCGAATTTACGTACAAGGTTCAGGATGAAGCTGGCGGCATTGCGCAGGCGGTAGGGCTTGGAGAAAGGTTCTCAGAAGGGAATAAGATTATTGCAATATTGGGAGATAATCTGTTTGAAGAAGATTTAAGCATTTATATTAATGAATACAGAAAACAGAAAACAGGCGCGAAGGTTTTGCTAAAAAAGGTAGCAAATCCCAGACGATTTGGTGTGGCGGAGATTGTTGATAATAAGATTAAAGGAATTAGGGAAAAGCCAAAAACACCTAAAAGCAAGTATGTGGTAACAGGGGTGTATATGTACGATAGAAGAGCATTTGAGATAATCAAGGGATTGAAGCCCTCTGCAAGGGGAGAACTTGAGATTACAGATGTAAATAATAAATATATAGAACAGGGAGATATGACATATCATATTCTAAAAGGATGGTGGATAGATGCCGGCACATTTGAATCACTCAAAAAGGCTAATGAGCTAATTGAGGAAAGGAAATAATTTAAGATGACAAAAAAATATGCAATAGGCATGCAGGAAAGGAAGAAAAATGAAAATGTTTAGACGTATATTTTTAACAATTCTTATTTGTTTTCCGAGTTTGTTTTCTTTGGGTGCTACAGTAGAACAGTTATTTTATTGTAGCTTTGCCAAAGGAGAATGGAATTCTAAAGAGTGGATACAGGTAAAGAGTCCAAGGTGGGATTATTCTGGCAGCTGGATTCAGGGAACTTCCTATATAGAAAATAAAACGCCTAAAGGTGCAACTCCTAAAGAAATGCTCGGTACTCGTGCGCCTGAAACATATACAAGTATGGTTTTGCAAAAGAAATGCAAAGGGGATATTACCATAAGTTCCACTATGGAGTTTACTGATAGGATGGCACCTCTGATTGTCATTGCTCCTGAGATCGGGAAGAGTAAAAGCGGGCTTCCTGAATATCGGGAACATTACGAAGTGGTTGTTTTTGATAGGGGAATCAATGTGTGGCACCATTATTTCAGAAATGGGAAACCTTATTGGAAAAAAGCTGCATATTCTCAATTTAAGCTGTTGCCAAATACTAAATATAAACTTAAGGTGAAAATTTCACATACAGATAAGGGGAAAATGCTTGCGGTTATTATCGAAGATCACGAAATGGGATACTTGGATGATTCTCTTCCCGATGATTTTTATGTGGGAATTACTGGCTGTGAAGGTGTTAATCGTTTTTACGATTTTTCTCTGGAGAAATAAAAATTTATGAAGGTATTATTAACAGGTTCAAAAGGTATGCTTGCAAAAGAATTTATTTCTGAGTGTCAGAAAAGGACAGATTACACAATTATTGCTCTTGAGAGAGAAAAATGCAATATTACTGATTTCTCTTCTATTAGAGATGCAGTTAGAGATATAAGGCCTGATGTCATAATAAATTGTGCTTCATATACTGATGTTGATGGATGTGAGAGGGATCAAGAAAAAGCCTTTAATGTGAATGGAGAAGGAGTAAAAAATCTTATGCAGGCCTGCAGAGAGAATGACATGCTGCTTGTGCACTTCTCTACAGATTTTGTGTTTGATGGTGAAAAGAAGTCTCCATATACAGAAGAAGATAAGCCGAATCCGCTCAACATATATGGAAAATCTAAGCTTTTGGGAGAACAGTATCTGCTAAATTCACATATCAGATTCTTTTTGATAAGAACTTCGTGGATGTATGGAAATGGAGGGAGGAACTTTGCGAAAGCTGTTGTAGACAAGGTAACTAACCAGTCTGAAATCAGTGTTGTTGATGATCAAATTGGGAATCCTACTTGGGTAAAGGATATTGTTGATATAACCTTGAGATTACTTGAGACAAAACAGTACGGAATATATAACTATTCAAACGAAGGGGAATGCAGCTGGTATGAGTTTGCTTGCGAGATTATAAAGATTCTTCAGAATTCAGAAAACAAGTTTCATAATACAAAGGTAATACCGATTAAAAGCGCTCAATTAAAAAGAGCGGCAAAGAGGCCTGCATATTCTGCGCTAAATAAAAGTAAAATTAAGTCTGCGGTCGGTATTGATGTTCCACATTGGAGGGAAAGTTTAAAAAAGTTCTTAATAGAGGGGAGTGAATTATGATTAATGGTGTTAAAATAAAAAAGCTAAAGGCAATTCCTGACGAACGCGGTCATGTTATGGAGATATTCAGGGAGGATGATGAAATTTTTTCCAGGTTTGGACAAGTCTATATAACTACTGCTTATCCTGGTGTTGTTAAAGCATGGCATTATCATAAGAAACAGACAGATAATTTTGCATGCATCAGAGGGATGATGAAGGTAGTCCTCCATGACAGCAGAACCGGTTCTCCTACAAAGGGAGAGATTAATGAATTTTTTATAGGAGAGCATAATAACTTGCTTATACAGATCCCTAAAATGGTAACGCATGGTTTTAAATGCATAAGTGAATACGAGGCCATAATAGTTAATTGTCCTACAGAATGTTATAACCACAAAGAACCAGATGAATACAGAATAGATCCGCATAAAAGCGATATTCTATATGACTGGAGCAGGAAAAACGGATAATTGGAGCGAAAAATGAATCTGTTGGTTACTGGTGGATGTGGTTTTATAGGGTCTAATTTTATACGATATGAGTTAGAGAAGCATAGCTCTATAAGCATTGTAAACCTGGATAAGTTAACATACGCAGGAAATTTAGAAAATCTTTTAGATATCCACAAAAAACATAAAGACAGGTATGTATTTGTTAAGGGCGATATTTTAGATGCAGAATTAGTTAAGCAAATTATTGCAGAAAATAGAGTTGATATAATTGTTAATTTTGCCGCTGAATCACATGTGGACAGAAGCATCAGGGATTCGTCTGAGTTTATGAAAACAAATATACTTGGAGTGCAGACTCTTCTTGATATTGCAAAACAGGCTGGCATTAAGCGTTTCATACAGATCTCAACGGATGAGGTATATGGAGATCTTCCTGGTGAAGGCTATTTTAGGGAAGAAACTCCACTTGCGCCAAACAGTCCTTACGCCGCAAGCAAAGCGTCAGCTGACATGCTTGTCGGAGCTTATTTTCATACCTATCAATTGCCTGTTATAATTACACGATGTTCAAATAATTACGGTCCATACCAATTCCCTGAGAAATTTATTCCACTAATAATCATCAACGCTCTCCAGTCTAAGGCACTGCCTATTTATGGGGATGGAACAAATGTAAGGGACTGGATCCATGTAAAAGATCACTGTAGCGCTATTGATTTAGTATTGCAGAGAGGAGAAATAGGAGAGATTTATAACATAGGCGCCAACAATGAAAGAACTAATATAGATATAGCCAAGTTTGTTTTAAAAAGATTGGGAAAGACAGAGACATTAATAAAATTTGTAAAAGACAGGCTAGGCCATGATCGGCGTTATGCTATTAATGCAGATAAGATTAAGAAAGCATTAGGCTGGAAACCTGTTTATGATTTTGAAGATGGATTAAAACAAACCATATCATGGTACATTAAGAATGAGAACTGGTGGAAGAGCATAATTGGGTTATGAATGTTGCTATTGCTTTTACGGCTCTTGCCGAAGGTTCGGGAATTTCTGAAGTAGTTGTCGCGCATGCAAATCAGTTATATAAATATGATGATGTGAATGTCAGTATTCTTACGCTGTCTTGTTCTCACAAACATTTGAATATTAGAATACCTGTAGTTACTCCAATAAATATCTCAAGAGGTCGCAACTACTTGTTTACTAAGCCGGTTATGAAGCCGATCGCAAATATATTCTTCAAGAGGGCTCTGGAAATTATAAGACCCAATATTGTAAATATCCATTATCCTCCTCTGGATGACTTTGTCCTAAAGAATAGGAGGAAATTTGGATATAAAGTTGTTTATTATTACCACAATGTCACAGATCCCAATATGTATGCAGGCTACGGGAGAGAACGTAGAATTCTAGAAAACAAAAGAATGATAAAGAATGTATCTAAAGCAGACAAAGTTATCACAAATTCAGGCTTCACTAGGAACTATCTTCTGTCAAAATTCTCCATAAATAGTACGGTTATTACACCAGGTATAGATTTTCAGGTATTCAGGAAAAAAGAGAGAAAGCTGAATTTGCCTCATCCGGCATTACTTTGTGTTGGAAGAATAGTGAAACACAAAGGTGTAGATCTGCTGTTAAATGCCTTTGAACTGGTTTTAGGAAAAATCCCCAAAGCGCATCTCTATATTATTGGTAAGTTTGATAATGACGATTATTCAGAATTGATCAAACAGAGAGCCGTGGAGATTGGAAACATCTATCTGCTTGGGCATCTCCATGTAGAAGACGTTATATTGTATTATAAATCTGCGGATTTATTTACATGCGCATCCATATATGAAGGGTTTGGAATGCCATTTATGGAAGCACAGGCAAGCGGCCTGCCATGTGTTGGATTTAATACTGCAAGCATACCGGAAGTTGTTATAGACAACGAAACTGGTATTCTTGTAAAAACCAAAGATACAAAGGCATTTTCAGAAGCAGTAATTGAGCTTCTCTCAAACAATAAAAAAAGGGAGCAATTTAGCAGGAATGGCATTGAAAATGCACGTAATTATGACTGGCCAGAAATAGTAAAGAAGTTGCATACAGAATATGGTAAGTTAAATGCCAAATAACAAAATCCTAATGTCAAAAGTAAACCCCTTGTTCAAAATAGGTATTATCTCTCCTGTATTGGTTCCAGATGATGTAGGAATGGCTATCTCCAACTGGACCAAGTTTAAGTGGCTATTAGAGAAGGGCATTGATGTAAAGATGATTGGGTTCTCTCCGAAGATGTCAACAGAAGAAATACCTCAGATGTACAGGCATCCAAATATAAAGAGAATAACTCCTTTCTTTAGAAGAAACAAGTTAGGGTTTTTGTACAAAGTTTTGGATATTATTGTGCTGTACAGGGAAATCTCAAAGTTTGTAAGAGACCGCGACATAATAGAGATACATGGTTGGAGCTTGTGGAATACAGCTTTGATACTTGCATGGCATAGATTGAGAAAGAAAAAAGTAATACAGGTATTTGTAGGAAGAGATGGGTGGGATTATATTCCAGCAAAATTCCTTGACCTGCAAAGAATGATAAATAGACGATACACCACAGTTGCTAACAGTTATTGTCTTAAAGAGGAATTAACTAGGAAAGGGCTTAGAATTGATGGCGTAATATGGACTGAGGTAGATAAGAATTCCTTTCTTTCAGAGGCATATTGTGGAAAAGAGAATTATACAATAACAGTAAAAGACCTGTATCCTATAGGTGGAGCAGATATTGTTTTGGAAGCAATCGGCATCCTAAAAAAGAAGGGAATTGTTGTAAAACATAAATTTCTTGGAGAAGGGCCTCTGCTTTATTCTCTAAAAAAACGCTGCAGGGAACTTGGAATTGAGAAGAATGTTGAATTTATGGGGCATGTGAAACACCATGAGGTTTCACAGTATCTTAAGGATGCTCAAATAAAAATATTAGGAAGCAGGCTTGAATCATGTCCTCATGTTGTTGGAGAAGCGATGATAATGGGCCCAGTAGTTGTTTCTACGCGCTGTAAGGGCGCTGAAGAACTTATTCAGAATGGCAAAACAGGAATCATTGTAAAAGAAAATACTCCGGAAGCAATTGCCTCTGAGATAATGAAGCTTCTAGGGGACAAACATAGAATCGAGGCTATTAGGGAAAATGCAAGAAAATTTGTTAAAGGAAATTTGGTGGAAGAAGTGATCTTCGAAAAATTCGTTTTTGTATATAAGAAGCTTATGAAAGAAGGAGTGAGAAATGAGCTACAGCTTGATAATTTTGTAATGCAGAAAATCATAGATAGCAGCTTTGAGAATAAAATTATAATACAGAGAAATATACTCATGGAAAATTCTAAACCCAATGACCCAAGTGTTTTTATTATAATTCTTAATCATAATGGCAGAGAAGATACTATTGAATGTCTTGAATCCATAAAAGCACAAACATACGATAATTATAAGGTCTGTATTGTTGATAATGCTTCTACAGATGGTTCTCAAGATTATTTTAAGAAACATTATCCACGGATAATGTTAATTGAAAATAAAGCTAACCTGGGATTTGCTGAGGCTAACAATATAGCTATAAGGCATGCTATGAAGACGGGTTTTGATAGTGTTTTGCTCCTGAATAACGATACTAAAGTTGCGCTTGATATGTTAAGCGAGTTAATAAAACCTATGAAAATAAATTTAACAATAGGCATTGCAGGTCCTAAGATGTATTATTATGATAAGAAAAACACATTGTGGTTTGCAAGAGGCAAGATGGACTGGAAAACAGGAGTGACATCACATGTCGGAGGGATGAAGGAAGATACAGGACAATATGATAAAATCTGTGATTCCGACTTCATAAGTGGCTGCGCGTTACTTATACATAGAAATGTTATTAGCAAGATTGGGTTAATGGATGAGCGTTATTTTTACTATCAGGAAGACATAGACTACTGTACAAAAGCGATAAAAGCAGGATTTAAATGCATAGTTGCGCCAAGAGCAAAACTGTGGCATAAAGTCGCAAGAACAAGCGGTGGCTCTGAAAATCCATTTGGGGCGTTTCTTAAAACTAAAAATAGGATTATCTTTATGAAAAAAAATGCAACTATTCCACAGATAATCAGCTTCTCATGGTATTTTGGGATAGAGAATGCAATACATATATTGTCTGCAATAAAAAGAAAAAATTTTAAGATAATTATGCCTAGAATAAAGGGGGTTGCGGCAGGAATATTGGCTTGATTTTTATTAAGGCTTGTTTTATAATCCTGCGTGGGTATTAATGAACCAAATTTGCCCAATTTTTTTGTATAAATGGACTTTTAAAAGAAAGAGAGGTTAACATGAATAAGTTTCAGACATTTCAGGAGTTTTTAGCAACCAAAAGCGTGCAAATACCAATAACGTCTTTTGTAATTAATCTGTTGCTGGCAGCATTGCTGTCAATTATTTTGAGCAGGATATATGTGAGGTTTGGGCATGCTCTTTCAAACAGGAAGCTGTTTAGCAGAAATTTTCTGTTGTTAACAATGACAACTATGCTGATTATTTCTATCGTAAAATCATCACTGGCTTTATCTCTCGGTCTGGTGGGAGCGCTTTCTATTGTTAGATTTCGCGCTGCAATAAAAGAACCGGAAGAGCTGGCATATTTATTTCTTGCTATTGCAATAGGATTAGGATTAGGCGCAGATCAAAGAACAATTACGATAGTAGCGTTTATTTTAATGATAACAATTCTCATTATAAGTAAAAAATGTTCCCGTCAGTTTGAAGATAATCAAAACTTGTTCCTAACTATCTCAAGCTCAAATCTGCCAAAGATTAAATTAGAAGACATCCTTGAAACACTCAAGAAACATTGTCAGGCAGTTGATTTAAAACGATTTGATGAGACTAAAGAAGTGCTTGAAGCATGCTTTTTGATCGAATTTCACAATATTAAGGATTTAAATAAAGCTAAATCTGATCTACAACAATTAAATGACTCAATAAAAATCAGTTTTTTAGATAATAAAGGCATTATTCAATAATGATAATAAAAGAATCAAGTGCCCATAATAGATTCTTAAGTAATCTTGGAAAGATTCTCAAAAACAATAGAATTATTATTGCTGTCTTAGTGCTGGGATTGTATTCATGGCTGCTGTTTAATGTTGGCGTTCTTGCGCATAAAAAAGGACTTACTGGCAAAATAAAAAAGGCAATATCATACGGCTGTAATGTGCCGTATAAATATATAAAAGGGTTAACCAGCAATCCGAAACAAATTACAATTGATATTAAACATAAAAATTTTCAAAAACTTGAGTATAAAAGACAAATTGCGCTTGCAATGAATAACTTGTTTGTGACGGAAGACGACTATGTCCCTGCTGACATCCGCTATAAAGATAAAATACTTAAAGCAAGAATACGACTAAAGGGTGATAATACTGACCACCTGCAGGGTCAGAAATGGTCATTTAGAATAAAGATAAGTGGAGGGAAAACGCTCTGGGGGATGAAACAATTTTCTATTCATCATCCTAAAACAAGAAACTACATATCCGAGTGGATATTTCATCAAGCGCTTAAGAGAGAAGATGTTATATCATTACGATATGAGTTTGTTGATGTCATACTTAATGGCAAACATCTTGGTATCTATGCCATGGAGGAACACTTTGAAAAAAGACTTGTTGAGCATAATCAGCGAAGAGAAGGACCTATTGTGCGGTTTAATGAGAATTTACTCTGGAATGAAGTTGTGCAAATTGACGAGAGATTTCCCGGCGCAGAAAGAAATGGCTATGGAGATTATTTAGCAAGTGATATTGATGCATTTCAGACTGGGAAAATTCTTTCTGATCCGGCAGGTTATCTCCAATTCATAAAAGCAAGCAGTCTGCTTGAATCATTCAGAAAAGGTAAGTTAAAAACAAGTGAGGTTTTTGACGTTCATAAAATGGCGGCTTTTTTTGCAATAACAGATATGATGTGCGCTTTTCATGGAGCAAGGTGGCACAACACAAGATTTTATTATAATCCAGTAACCTCTTTGTTAGAACCAATTGGTTTTGATGCAGACAGCGGAGGGGAAATTGATTCATTGTGTTCAACTAAAGCCGGAATTTATATAAATAACGATTCAGGGTCAATGCTACATAGTTGCCGTCCATATTATGCAACACTTTTTAATGATGAATCGTTCTTCAGGGAATATATAGCCGCTCTGGAACGAGTTTCTAACCCTGCATATCTGGATTCGTTTTTCTCAGCAGTAAAAGAGGAATTAGAAAACAATTTAAATATTCTTTATAAAGAATTCCCTTATTACAGCCTTAAGAGGCATGTTCTATATCAGAACCAGAAATACATTAGGGCAATGTTAAATCCTTTTAAAGGGTTGCATGCATATTTCCGTGCATCAGGGGAAAATAGAATTCAGCTTGATCTTGGAAGCATTCAGTCATTCCCAATTGAAGTGATAAATGTTTTCTATAAGGATTCAATCATCTTTAATCCTGAAACTAAAGCGTTATTACATGCAAGACTTCGTCCGGAACTGGTTGATTATCAAACCGTCAGCTTCATCCTTCCTGAGGGCTTTGTCTGGGCAAAGACAATGGTTTCGGATTTAAAGGTTCATTACAGGCTTTTAGGAACAAGCCGCTTACGGTATGAAACTGTTTTCTTATGGCCTTATTTGGACTACAGTTCTATTTCAAAGGATTTGATCAGACAGTCGACTGAGTTAAATAATTTAGATTTTTTGACAGTAGATGAAAAGAGCAAAAAGATTCTTTTCAAATCCGGCAAATGGAATTTGACGGATAATTTAATTATCCCTGAAGGTTATACAGTAACTGCTGGTGAAGGATTAAAACTTAATTTATGCAATTCCGCTAAAATTCTAAGCTATTCACCGATTACATTTATCGGCTCGAAAGAGAATCCAATTCTCATTTATTCTTCTGATTCTACCGGGCAGGGAATTATTGTCATGAATGCGCATAAAGAGTCATTGATAAAACATGTTAATTTTAACAACTTAGCCAATCCATCACATAGTGGATGGGAATTGACAGGAGCTGTGACCTTCCATGAATCTCCTGTAGAAATTTCATATTGCCAATTTACGCGAAATAGATCAGAGGATGCTCTTAATATAATCAGAACCGAGTTTAAAATTGATAACACGCTTTTTAGCAAAACCGCCTCAGACGCTTTTGATAGTGATTTCAGCAAAGGGGATATTGTCGATTCTTCCTTTGTTAACTGTGGAAATGATGCCATTGATATTTCAGGAACTGTTATTAATTTGAAAAATATTTTCATAGATGGAGCCGGAGATAAAGGGCTAAGCGTTGGTGAGAATAGCGAAATGAATATTGATCAAGTAAAAATAGTAAATTCAGAAATTGCAGTTTGCAGTAAAGATATGTCAGAGATAACAGGTTCCGATGTTAGTCTTCAAAATAATAAGATTGGTTTTACTGTATTTCAAAAAAAATCTGAATTTGGTGCAAGTAGCATTGTGGTTTCAAAAGTAGAAATGGAAAATATCTCAGTTCCGTATCTGGTTGAAACTAACTCTAATTTAATTATTGATGGAGAAATAAAAACTTCTAATAACGAGAGCGTTAAAGATATTTTGTATGGAGTGAAGTATGGCAAAAGCAGTAGATAATTACCGTTATGAACGGAAATTTTTTATTTCAGATATAACAAGACACGACGTGGAATCTATTGTTAAACTGCATCCTGCTATGTTTTCTGCAATATTTCATCAGCGTTTTGTAAACAGTATATACTTTGATGCCATTGATTTTAGGAATTATTTTGATAATGTTAATGGTTCATCTCATAGAATAAAAATTCGCATTCGCTGGTATGGAGAATTGTTTGGACATATAAACAAACCTGTTTTGGAATTAAAGATCAAGAATGAATCGTTAAATAGGAAACAGGCATATCCCCTACATCCATTTGATTTTAACAATGGTTTTGCTGCTGAAGAAATATTGGATATCATTAACAAATCGGATGTTCCCGAAATAATAAAAATAAACTCTTTAAAACCAATGCTTCTTACCCATTACCGTAGAAAATATTTCAGATCTGCAGACGGAAATTATCGTATTACAATTGATACTGATTTAGTTTTCTATCATATTTACTTCCAAAAGAATCTATTCATTAACAAATTAACTGATGACATCAATGTAATTCTGGAATTAAAGTACAATCAAGATATGGACAATAATGCAAATCGCATAACTAATTTTTTCCCTTTTCGTTTGTCTAAAAGTTCAAAGTATGTGACAGGTATTGATAAATTGTATATTTGCTGATATCTTTGAAAAAATTGCAACTAAACTATTACAAAAATATGAGAAACTATTATGCCAAAACATGTCATTGTTTTAGGGGCAGGAATTTCAGGTCTGAGTGCAGCTTGGCGTCTTAGCGATAACGGCATTAAAGTAGATGTCTTAGAAGCCGAGCCGTTTGCAGGCGGTTTAGCTGGCACTGTTCGCGACGGCAACTATTCATTAGATTTTGGACCGCACTCTTTTTTCTCTGAGGACCAGGGGATTGTTGATGCTGTTCTGAGACTATTCGACAATAAATTACAGCCCAAGTCAAGAGATGTCAAATTTTATTATAGAGGTAAATATATCGATTATCCCTTAACGGCAAAAAGTGTTCTTTTCGATATGGGTTTTTGTTCCGGTATACAGGCGTCATGGAGTTTTTTAAAAAGTAGACTTTTCCCTTGTAAGCGGGTTGCACTAGAGGGTGAGGATGAAACTGTAGAAGAGTGGGCAATTGCAAGTTTTGGAGAATATCTCTACCGAATATTTTTTAAACCATATTCCGAGCAATTTTGGAAAACACCTTGTTCTGAACTATCCTCAAGATGTATTCCAACACATACGCGGATGAGCTTTATAAATACATTGAAACTCCTGCTCCATAAGAAGGTTAGCAAAAACAAAGATTCCCTTATTGAACGCGAAATATTGCCTACCTACTATCCCGATACAGGTTTCGGTGAAATTGCTGAACGAATTGTAAAAAAAATAGAAAAAAATCAGGGTCGTGTGCACCTTGCCTGTGAGGTTGTGGGCATTACTGAGCTTCCTAATAAAAAGATACTCATTTCTTACAAGCATAACGGTCAATATAAAAAAATGGAAGGTGATTATATTATCTCAACTTTACCACTTCCTCCGCTAATCAAGATGCTCAAAGCATCTGTTCCACAGGAAGTGCTAGCTTCAGCTGACAAATTAGATTATCAATCGTTGGTGTTGCTTGGTATAGTCACACATAAAAAGGATATCCTAAATTCCGGATATGTATATCAGCTAAATAAACCATATAATCGCATATCGGAGATGAATAATTTTAGCCCCAATACTAGTCCGGCTGAAGAGAATATTATTACGGTCGAAATTACATGTTCAAAAGATAGTACTGCATGGGCAGCAACTAAAGAAGAGTTGTTTGATATATGTATTGGCGGTCTGGCTGAAGATGGTTTTCTAGGACTAGGTGATGTAAAACGGTTATTTCTGATTAAGGCTCAATATGCATATCCTATTTATCGCAAAGACTATGCAGCTCACCTGAGGAAAACTATGGATTATTTAAAAACATGCAGATCGCTTACTACCCTTGGACGATGTGGCGAGTTTATGTATATGGATATAGATAAATGCATGAGAAGAGCCTTTGACTTTGTAGATGATAATATAAAAGAGTTTAGAGATTAAAAGGGGAAAGAGTATGCAGAGTGTTGATGAATCAGTAAAAGATTTATTATCCGGTGAAGGCAGAGATATTCCTCTGTTTAAGGTTTTTATGCCTGAAAGCGTTATGGAGCCTTTACGTAAGGTCTTATTCAGCGGTTACATAGGCGAGGGGCCAATAGTGGAGGAATTTGAACACAAGCTTGCACCGTACTTTGATAATAATAATGTGTTAACATTGAATAACGGAACAGCAGCCTTGCAGTTGGCGCTCAGGCTGGCAAATGTAGGTTGCGGCGACGAAGTTATCTCAACCGCTATGACTTGTTCGGCAACAAATGAACCAATAATGGCAATGGGGGCAAAAATTGTCTGGGCGGATATCAATCCATGGACTGGCGACATTGATCCTGAAGATGTTGCCAAAAAAATAACTTCAAAAACAAAGGCCATTATGTGTGTTCATTGGGGCGGATATCCTTGTGATCTGGACGAATTAAACGCCATTGCTGCTGAACACGAAATAAAATTAATTGAAGACGCCGCTCATGCTTTTGGTTCGACTTATCATGGAAAATTAATTGGCTCACAGTCTGATTTTGCGTGTTTTTCCTTCCAGGCAATTAAAGAGATGACAACTATAGATGGAGGCGCATTGGTTTGCAAATCCAATGCTGATTGTCAACGAGGCAGATTGCTTAGGTGGTACGGCATTGACCGTAAAGCTAAACGCAATGACCTTCGCTGTGAAGCGGATATTGTTGAATACGGATATAAATTCCATATGAATGATGTAACTGCAGTAATAGGTCTTGAGCAGCTCAAGTATGTGGACAAAACTATAAAAAAACATCGCTCTAATGCCGCTCAATATGATAAAGCATTTAAAGACCTCAAGACCGTGCGATCTTTAAGATACAAGAACGACCGCTCTAGTGTTTTCTGGCTTTATACTATAAGGGTTAAAAATCTCCTAAGATTTATGGAACATATGAAAAAAGCGCGTATTACTGTTTCGCAGGTTCATGCGAGGAATGATACTCACACTATGTTTAAAAATTTTAGAAGCAATTTGCCCGGAGTAGATGAATTTGTCTCTGAACAGGTTTCAATACCTGTGGGATGGTGGTTAACAGACAAAGATTTGCAGTACATTATTAGTGCAGTCACAGAATACGATATAATTGCGAAAACAGAATGATGAAGGTTGCGTTAATCACTTTTGGTAATGAAGAGAGTTATGGACTGTTGTTTGTAGGTGGCGAATTATTGCGGTTCAAGCAGAAGATTCGATACTTTGACGCTGAGATGGAAGATATCGTAGCGCAGGTTGTTCTATGGCAGCCCGATTTTATCTTTTTTTCTCCAATGACAACGTTCTTCTCTTGGTCTTTGCGTATCAGCAAGGAAATAAAAAAGTCTATCCCTAAAGTTTTATCTGTTTTTGGAGGACATCATGCAACTTCATGTCCGGATATATCAAAATTGGATGGAGTAGATATAGTCGTAGTTGGCCCTGTAAGAGGGTCAATAGACAAGATCCTAAAAAAGGAGCAGGGTATTATACAAACCATACCTACGACATCTGCAGATCTTCCTATGCCAGCCAGGAGAGAATATTACAGGGATATCCCGAGGATGGCCAAACGTTATCGCAAGGTAATGCTTTCAATGCTGGGTTGTCCATGGAATTGCTCCTATTGCAGCTCCTCTTCCAGCCATGTGCGAAGAATCTTTGGCCATGAGTCTCACAAACGCTATTTTCTTGGTAGAAGACCTATTAATGCTGTTATTGCAGAGGCTAAAGAGATTAAAAAATATAATACTGCTGAGATCGAGTGGGTAGATGACGATATGTTCTGTGGAGCTGATGTTGAAACATGGATGCCTGAATTTGTTTCAATCTGGGAAAAGGAGATTGATCTTCCCATGTATATTTCTACGACGTCACACTCTGCTTTGAAGATATCTGACAATGTTCTTGCCACGCTTAAGAAGATTGTCAATTGTATCGGCGTTGGAATACAGGCCATACGTCCTGAGTCTCTTAAGTTATTCAACAGAACGTGGGATAATGAGCCCAAGATGAAAGCTGCATACGAAAGGATGAGGTCGTTTGGATATGCTGTCAATCTGCAATGCATTGTTGGGCTGCCTGTTGATGAGCCAGTCGAGGATGCATTGGACACCGTAAAGGCTATGCAAAGAATAGGCTCAGGCAGTATTTGCTCGTGTTATCCATTGATGATTTATCCCGGTACTGCGATGGAGAAGTATTGCAGAGAAAAGGGTTTTAGACTGAATGATGCGTGTAATGGAGACACAAACAGCGCTATTCCTAATATTGCCTTTTCACCAAGAACAACGAAACGACTGAGGAATATTTGTAAGCTTGCAACACTGTTTGTGAAGTATAACATAAGCGAAAAATGGATGCGGGCATTGATAGATATTGATTTTGACACTAAAACATCTAAGATGCTCTCTATGACGCGATACTTTGAATGCGTCAAAGACAGATTGAAAGAAAAAGGAGAGAAAATATTTAACGAAGTAATACACGATATGAATTTAAGATATTAACGCATTAATGAGCTTTTTGTAGCTAAACTATTACAAAACAAGAAAGGGTTATTTATGTTAAAACGGTTGTTGTATGTGAAGCGTATGTTGACGGTAAGACCAAAAAAGTATAGAAATTTACTAAAGACTATATATAAAAAACGTTGTCAGAGCATTATGGAAATTGGTACGCATAACGGAATTCATTCAAGACATATGATAGAGACAGCAAATATCTTCCAGCCTATGAATAGAATCACATATTATGGCTTTGATTTATTTGAAGGTCTTACTGACGAAGATTTTCAGAAAGAGCTTGCAAAGAAACCGCCAACGTACGATGAAATAAGACAAAGATTAGAAAAAACAGGAGCAAATATTAATCTTTACATGGGATACACCAAGGACACTTTGCCAAAATTTTTAGAAGAGAGTAAAGACGAACAAATTGATTTTATTTTTATTGATGGAGGACATTCTATTGAAACCATCAGTTTAGATTGGAGTTACGTAAAGAAGATAATGTACCCGAATACTGTAGTGATTTTTGACGACTATTACTCTAACAAGGAAGCCAAAGACAGTGGATTTGGTTGTCAATCACTGATAAATAATCTGGATAGGGATGTATACGATATAGAAATTCTGGAGCCCATGGACCATTTTGGAGGAGATACGCCAAGAGACTGTAACATGGTCAAAGTTGAAGTCAAAAAAACCTAGAGTTATTGAGATTATTAAAATCCTAAAGAAAATAAATAGAGAGATATTTAGTTCTCTTCTTGAACAATATCCAAGTTTGGTAAAAAGGGAAGTCATTGGAAGTTGTCAAACTTTGCTTGATCTGGGTTGCGGAACAAAGTCGCCCATAGAAAAATTTTCTGATAAATTATATTATAGCGTAGGCATAGATATATTTGAACCGAGTCTCTTAAAGAGCAATAAATTAAAGATATATACAGAATATAGAAAAATGAATGTTTTGGAAATTGGGAATGTATACAAAGAAAACTCATTTGATTGTGTTCTCGCTTCTGAACTGATTGAACACTTAACAAAAGATGATGGTTTAAGATTAATCGCTATGATGGAGAAAATTGCGAAAAAAAAAGCGATAATATTTACGCCAAACGGTTATTTGCCGCAAGATAAATACGACGGAAACGAGTTTCAAATTCACCGCTCAGGCTGGTATCCATCAGAAATGGAAGATATGGGATATAGAGTAATTGGTATAAGAGGATGGAAATTATTGAGAGGGAAGCATGGAAGGATTAAGTGGTGGCCAAGGGAATTCTGGAGAAGGGTTTCTTTATTAACGCAGCCTGTAACTGAAAAATTTTCTAAGATAGCTTTCCAGATTTTATGTGTTAAAGATATAACAGAATCAGAAGGATAAATATAAAAAATTATTATGAAAATCAAGTTCCTGTTTATAAACGCAATTGACTCTTCTAAAAAGGTTGAAACAAAATATCCTCCCTTAGGTATTGGGTATCTAATTAGTAGCCTGAGAACATATTTTGGCAGAGATGAGATTATATTTAAGGTAATATGCGATAACGTAGAAGAAGAGATGATAGATTTTAAACCAGATATCGTTGGAATTAGTTCAGTGAGCCAAAATTACAATAAAGCAATTACTTGTGCAAAAATCGCAAAAAAATATAAACTGCCAGTGATTGTTGGAGGAGTGCATATTTCAATGATGCCTTCTTCATTGACTTCAAATATGGATGTTGGAGTTATAGGAGAAGGAGAGGTTACTATATGTGGGTTATTGGAATCTTTTATCAAGGAAGGAAGGTTCCTCAGGACGAATCTGAAAAAGATTAAGGGAGTAATATATTGGAACGATGACAATACAATTGCTGCTTCAGCTGAACGAGAGTTAATCCCTTTTCTAGATAAACTTCCTCCTCCTGCACGGGATTTATTTGATATCCAGCCCAGAACATATATGTTCACTAGCAGAGGCTGTCCGTATCACTGCTCTTTTTGTGCATCCTCACTATTTTGGAATAAGGTTAGATTTTTTTCGGCTGAATATGTTGTAAATGAAATTGAGTATTTAATTAATGAATATAACGTTAAACACATCAATTTTTATGATGATATATTCTCAGTCGATGTAAAAAGAATAAAAAAGATAATAAGTATTTTTAGAGAAAGGGGTTATCTGGGTAAAGTGGATTTCAGTTGTGCAATCAGAGCCAATATGGTAAATGACGAGGTAATCCGATTATTAAAAGAGATGGGAGTAAGATCTATTAGCATGGGATTAGAATCGGGTTCTGATAAAATTCTTAAGTATCTTAAAAGAGATAGTATAGATGTTAGGAAAAATGAGAATGCCATCAGAATAATCAAGAAACACGGGATATCAGTATCTGGCAGTTTTATAATCGGGGCTCCTGAAGAGGATAAAGAAGATATTTTGAAAACACTAAAATTTATTTCAAAAAGCAAACTAGATGGATTTGATGTCTATGTTTTAACCCCTTTTCCTGGAACTTTGGTCTGGGACTACGCAATTTCTAAAGGTTTAGTTAACGAGAAAATGGATTGGGGGAAGTTAAATGTAAATTTTAGTGATAATTATAATTCTGCTGTAATCTTGTCAGAAAAATTGACAAGAAAGAAAATACACAAGTTGTTTTTGCAATTTAGATATGAGAAAAGGAAAATAGGAATGTATAAATTATTTAAAAAAGGGGTTAAAAACCCATTGAAGATTCCATGGTTCTTAACTAAAAAAATCAGTGCTGCCCTCAGAAATAGATTATGAAGATTGCCATAGTTACTCCTCACTTTTTTAATCCAAGTGGAATTGGAACGATGTGCAGTAATTTAGCATCAGAGTTGGTTAAGAAAGAGAACATGGTTGAGGTTTTTACTTTTGTTATTCCGGAAAGATATAGATTCAATGTACTGAGCAGTGGAGTAAAAGTATACGCAATAAGAAACATGTATGCTGAAACTCTAAATCTCTCCCAGCAAAGGCATGAACTTAACCTAATAACCTGGATACAGACTAAATTGTATCGATTTTTAACTTTATTGAATATTTTTAAATCAATGATATCAAGATTACCTCTGTCAGACGTTATTCATATAAACGGATATACTGATTTGACAATTGTAGGCTTTCTTATTGGAAAGATCTTTAATAAACCTATTATTCTGTCTTTTCATGGAACAGATGTTTGGTACTATAAAAAAACATTTTTTGACCTTTTTAAGAGGATTGTCCTACATGTAAATAGGATTACCTGCGTTAGTAAGTGCCTTCAGGATAAGTTATTAAACGATACAGGGGCTAGAAGTGATGTGATACCTCCTATGATCAGTGATTGTTTTCTATCTCAAAGAGGAAAACGCTCAAATTTTCTAAAGCAGGAGTTTAGTGCTGATAGAATACTGTTAAGTGTTAAAGGGCTAATACCAATATACGGACACGAACTTCTAATAAGAAGTTTACCAGATGTTCTTAAGAAATATCCTAATTTAAGATTAGTATTAACAGGAGAAGGTCCCTTACTTGAGAAATTAAAACGGCTTGTTGTGACATTATGTATTAAAAACAATGTAGTGTTTGCAGGTTTTAAGAGTCATGAGAAGTTAGTGGATTTTTATGCGTCCTCGGACATTTATGTCTTATCATCAAAATTGGAGTCCAGGGCTAATGTGGTCTTGGAATCATTATTATGTGGAACGCCGGTTATTACAACCAATAATCCTGCTGGCATTGAGCTGGACAATCAATATCATGGAGATGTTACTCTTATACGTGAAGATACTTCTCAGGTGCTTGCAGATACTATACTAAAAATATTGGATGAGGATAGAAAAGTTAAAAAAAGCACAATTGCAAAGATTTCTAATGAACTGAACACACGGGTTGTTACGCAAAAATTTTATGATATTTACAGAAATGTCGCTGATATGGAGGCTAAAAAATATGGAACTTAATAAAGTAGAACAAAAATATAATTCCGTAATCAATTCGTCTTTTTTGCTTATCGCGCTCTTTGCATTTCTATGGATAATCAGGTTGCTTGTATTGGGTTCAGATAGCCAATTAGACATAATTGGCTATATTCCAGCAGATATTGGATTTGATGCCCATAGTGCCAGAAACAAAGTTTTGTTTGGTAAATGGTTAATAGATGATTTTAATGTAATTTTCGTTGTTCCTTTATATACATATTTTGTTTATTTATCGTTCAAATTTTTTGGGGTTGGTTTATGGCAGATTAATTTTGTCACTGCTGTTGGTGGTTGTCTGACATTAATATTTGTCTATCGCATTGCAAAAGAAATAACAAATGATAAAAAATTTGCTATTGTTGCAACATTTATTTACGGAGTAAATAACATAGTTGTGAGCTACAATAGAAAAGGTTCCACCGAAAGTTTAATGTTTCTTTTTATTTCAGGTTCATTATATTTTTGGTTAATTGGTAAACATAACAGATTATATTACTTTATATCAGCCTTATGTTTGGTTTTTGGTTGGCTCTGTAAATCCTATGCACTTGCATATATCTTAGTGATAATTGGGTTTTTTATATATGAAGCGAAAATGAAGCTGATAAAAAATCCTATAAAAATTACGTTTTGGTTTACATCAGGATTAATACTTTCTTTTATAGCATATTTTCTTATTCTAGTTTTCCCTGACTACGAAAAATGGAAAGCAATGAATGGTGTTTGTTTTTCAGAAAATGTAGCTCATACACCCTGGCTGGCTATAGTGAATTTTATGCGCTTTACAATCAATCCAAGTACATTGATTACGGGTAACGTTACAATCCTAACGCCTCTTTTTATCTTTTGCGTAATAATTTATTTACTCAACAAAACCAATAAGAGACCTTCTTTTAAATTATCTTCTATTGAGCGATACTCGATAATATGGATTATATTGGGATGTCTTCCTTTTACAGTTACTAACTATATATCTACCAGGAGATTTCTTATATTGATTATACCCATTTCGATGTTATTGACATCTTTTTTGTTTAAAAACATAGACGATAAGCAATTTTTAGATCTAATAAAAAACGGTTTTATTTCCGTAAGTTCCAAAGTCAAAAAAACAATTATTATTTTCATAGCATCTTTAGCAATACTTCCTATAATAAGAGTTGTAGTTTTGAGGGTTATTACATTATTTAATTTAGTCTCTGAGAGTTCGGATAAACTCAATATGGCCATGCAAGGACGGCTGGATACTACAATAGTAGTTGTAAGTATTATCGGCATTTACAGTTTTATTTCCATTATTGATAGAAAAAAGGAACATTCTAGAATTAAGTGGTATTTGTATTTAGTTTTATTTCCTGTAATAAGTGCATATTTAATGCCTTTTTTATCAAAAATAATTGGGCTTCTTTTATCTAGAATCAATATTGGAGAGTATCCAGGCGTTGGGCCGCAGACAACGGCAATTATGTCTGTAATAATTATTGGAATAATATTAATATTCATTATCCCTAGAATTTATAGGATTGTTTCACAGAAGAATAAAAATCTAATAAAAACTGCTTTTTCAGTAGGGATTGTAATTTACCTGTTTTCTAATTTATTTATAGACGTAAAGCCGCTGATTAAGCCCACGTACAAACTCCAGAAAATATCCAGAGATTTAAACAGATATTTTGAGAAAGGAACACCTGTGTTGGGCCTTGAGGCTGATACTCTTTGTATGGAAACAAAAGCATTTAGCTTTTCTCCATGGGGTTGGAAGGAGGCAGATAAAAATATGAGAGGTATTCAGAAACTAAATGCTAATCTAATGGAACGTTTTAGACCCGAATACATGATAATGATGAATGCTGATACTAAGCATGATATATATCCACAATGCACAAAAAAAATGAAATCATACAACCTGCTGAAAGTGAAAGAATATACATTAGACAATAATGTGATAGAGTTATTTAAGGTTTTGTACAATGCGAAATAAATCTTTGTTCCTGATTATTGGTCAAATTGTTGCAGTTTTATTTTCTTCGACAAATGTTTTTGCAGTTAGTAAAGCCGAACTGTTTATAAAAGACCATCCTGTTAAATTTGGTTTTTCTACCTTTGTTCTACCCGTTTTTATTATTCTGCTTTATATTGGCCTTTCAAAAATAGACAAATTGATTGATATAATAATAAAGTTTGGGCAGAAGCAGCACGCTAAAGAGGAAGAAGATGAGTATGGGAAAATACCAAAAGGCTTAATTGAAGAAGAAGTTGCTTTATCTCTTTCTCCTGCTGAGCTTATATGGAGAAAGGAGGGCGGAGAATCAGAAACATACAAATTACGTCCAAACATAGAGTTCTGGATAGGAAGATCTGAAGATAATGAACTAATACTAGAAGATGAATTGGTATCCAAACTCCACGCAAAGATACGACCACAACATGAAGGCTATGTGTTATACGATATTCATTCCTATAATGGTACTAAGATTAAGGGTAAAAAAGTGCTTAAACATATATTGAAAAATAACGATGAAATAAACATAGGCAAGCAAATAATAAACTTTAGGCAAAAAATTGGCAAACCTAAGAACAAAGACGCACAACTAGGGGCTATAAAAAGTAAAGAGGTGCTTGTTAAGTATATTGTGTATGCTCCCGGACAACCTATGCTTGAAAAGCAGGCATATGCCAAAAACATAAGTGAGTCTCACATTTGCATCAGAACAGATAAGTATGTGCCGGAAACAGGCACAACCATAGAAATGCAAATTCAATTTCCAAATGATGAGGTAATTAATGAAATACTAGGGAATGTCCTATCATGCAGGCAAACATCGCTGAAAGATGAATACGAACTGGACATTGAATTTTCAGAATTGCTAGAAGAAAAACAGCAGATCATCAGTAATTATATAAAAAGCAGATCGTAGAAAGTTAGACTATATACGTATGCCACAGCATAGAAAAGTTCTTCTGTGCTGTGGCATAAAACTATCTTGCTAGACCATACTCTATTTTTATGCCTGCTATGAGTGAAAGCTTATCCAGCATATCCTCCGCGCCGGCAATTACGTAATAGTCCTTATCTTTCCATATCCTATAACTCAGGTTTGTTCTGAGAAAGAATGGGGAACTGTAAACAGCACTGTGCCCTTCAACTGTAATACTAGTTTTTTCGTCAGGCAGCATATAGTCTACTCCCAGCCCCACTCCTGAATTTATCATACCGCCTCTGAGTGTCAGACTATTATTGAGGTATTTAGATGCAATCTGCGCGTCGTACTCAACATATTGAACGTTTCTTCTGTCTCTTCGCCCGTATGGATTTGATGCCTTTAGATCTATCTTACTGATTCCAAGAAGATAGTATCTATCATCAGAAGTCTCAACTCTTGCGTAAATTTTGGTTCTTGGCATTTTGTTTCTAAGAGACCAAACACTTTCAGCCCCTATGTAGGTTGTTGCTTCTTTTATTGTTGCCGCGGTAGTCAAAACGCCTGTCGTTACACCTTCAGAAATTTGTTTTACCGCTGTTTTTTTCTGCGGTTGAGCTACCTTCTTTGGAAGTCCGCCTGCATACACTAAGCTAAAACATACACCAGTCAATACGGCGATTAAACTAACTCTAAACAAAGATTTCATTTCCTTTCACCTCCCTTCCACACGTATTTACGAATTACTACACTTTAAACGAAGTATATATTAGGATACGGCTCTTTGTCAATTAGAAATGCTCGATTTGTTAATAAGTAACTAGTTTGCAACATCTTTTGCATACTGGGTAGATTCCAGATAAAAGTTTTTTTCTCATCCTCTTGAATTCAGTATTGTTCCATATAGATATAAGGGATTCATTTCGAATATTACCCATTTTATGCTGCATTAGGAGACAAAAAGGCACGGTTCCATCGGAATTTATTCTGCATATAAAAAACGGATATGTGCAAACTCCTCTGGGATTATAATCATGTCTGTAGTAATCTTTAATATGTTCTAGTTTACTCACAGGTCGTGAGTGCATATTTATTCCAAGCTTGCCAGCTTTTCTCAGAGCTTTCTGCCATGTACTTAATAACAGAGGAAATTCCTCTAACTGAATGCTTTGCTCTTCTGAACATGTATCAAATAGCCCTAATTCTGGATTCCCAGTCATCTCTGCGGATTTATTCAAGTCCTCAGCAGTATTGTAGATAAGGTGATTAAATACAACGTTCTTTATGCCAAGTTCTTTTGCAACATCAAGACACTCATCAAAAGATTTTACATTAGTCTTTGAAATTACTGAATTAATGTGCACACACTTATCTGTATTTATGCCAAGAGCATTTAATGAGGTTAGAAGTCTTTCAGCTCCATTAAATGCGCGTTTAAATGCATCATTAGCCCTTCGTATTATATCGTGTGTCTCCCCTTTTCCATCAAAGGATAAAGAAATGTTACGGATTACTCTGGCTTTAATAAGACGAGCTAAATGCAAAGCATTTTCTTCATTTATTAAAGTAGCATTTGTTGTTAAGTTTTGGATGACTATCCCTCTCTCAGCAAAATAATTCAGAATATCGAGAATATCCTTGCGAATAAAAATTTCCCCTCCAACAAGGTTTATAGTTATTAGTTTTAACTTATCGAATATATTTTTTATTTCTTCTAAGGATAATTCGTCTTCAGCACGAATCTGATTGTGTTGCTGATAACACATTGAGCATCTGAGATTACATCTTCTTGTAAGTTCAATACAAATCTCTTCAGGTAATTTAAAAGTTCTTCCTGTTCCCCATGAATGTAGAACTTTTAATTTCCTATTAACATTAATACTGTGAAGTTTATTCCTGAGCCTTTTTAGAAGATAGAATAAGACCATAACTATACTATTTGTTTTTTTGCCTGTTTATTAATTTTACAAAAAACTATTATACATATAGCCCAGATAGCTAAAATAGGTATGAATTCCAGCATTCCAGCTTTCCCGAATAGAAGTGAAAACAAGTTATTTTCAAAGTATATATCAATATCTGCTAAACGGTAAAATATATTCTGGTAACACATACTATTCCCCCGACGTGCAAGAACATCTGTTCCAATTGCAAACAGCATTAAAATACTTGATACAGCTACTAAAACCATAAAGATGGATGCTAATATTTTTGATTTCAACTTTGCCACTCCATATATTGCCATAATACATAAAAACGGAATAGCTGTTATTAAAAAACGTTCTGCAAAAAATTTAAATGAAGAATAAAATAATAGCACAGCTGCTGAAATAATAATAAAAAATAAAAATTCTCTCTTTCTTTTGCTTTTTAACCCAAAATAAGCCCCTGGAAAAGCAAACAGTAGAAAAGGATGCATCATAAATATCCCCCTTTTTAGACCAAACGTTAACTTAATGATTCTACTCAACTTAGGAAGCTTGATGCCGCTAATTCCCTGAGCATGGTATTTTGCAAAGTAATGAGAATATTCATAATTATAGCCTGTTTTTAAAGGATTATCAAAGCAGGCGTAATGATATATACATAGTATTATAACGGCTAAACATACAGGAATAGCTAGGTAGATAAGTTTTTTAATTGATTTAGTAACCGCAAATAAATAAGCAAAAACAAATACAGCAAAAACCACCATAGGATATTCGCATAAAATAGCTAGACCCAGTAAGGAACCGCTCAAGAAAATTTTAGATTTATTAATTTCTTTGATATTTGAGCTCTTAATTAAAATATAAAATGCTGTAAAAAAAAGGAAACCTGCAACGTGGTGTGCGTAAAACATATTTGAGTAAAAAAAGACAATAGTTCCAAGGCTATAACTCATAGTTCCTAAGATAGACAATCTAATATTGCTGAGAAACATATTAATTGTTTTGTAAAAGATTACCCCCATTATTGCTGATGGGATTATAACTACAAAAAAAGTTGGAATATAAATTTTGAATATATAATCGACTAAAGCTGAAGATGAACTACAAAGTCTTAAGATTTTTGATGCTATAAAATAAAATGGTACTGCAAGAAATGAAATTCCTGGGGCTTTATCTGTATAAAAATGTCCTTTATAGAATGCCTTATCTCCTGTATTTTCATGATATGTATCAATGCTAAATGAATGGTGGTCAACTATTGACCAGACCAGATCCAGTCTTGTTCCACTGTTCCAGTCAAGTCTTCTGAAAAAGTAACCATAGGATATAACAAGCACAATAAAGATTAAAAGTTCGATTTTGTAAACTTTCATAAGATTCATAAATACACGAATGTCTACCAATATAGCATTGCTTAATTTAGCTGTCAAATTCTGGAAATTTAATTCCTTTCTGCTATAATGCAGCGATATGGAATATCTTAAGAAATTCATTTTAAAATTTATAGGACAGAATCAGCTTAAGAGGACATTGATCAAAAATACTGGTTTTATGTTTGGAGGTGATATTGCAACAAAGACATTCCGTCTATTGATAATTCTTATTCTTGGCAAGATATTATCTCCCAATGAGTATGGCCAGTTGTTTGAAGCAATGGCAGTGGTTCTTGTAATAAGTGAACTTATTGATGTTAGAATTGGGGAAGCAGTTACCAAGTTTGCAACAGATTACCTCGTAAAAAACCAGAAGAATAAAGCTCTAAGTATCATTAGAATAGGATATTTGGTAGATACGCTTTTAGGAATATTGTGTTTTTGTATTATCATGTTGATTGGAGATATTGTAGCGCAAAAGGTATTTCACGGTCATGTGTCCTCAAGACTAATAAAAATATATGCTTTGTCTCCTCTTCTCTCAACAGTGAATGGTACCTCTCTTGCAATAATTCAAACATTTAAAAAATTTAAGATAATGAGTGTATTCAACGCATTAAGCGCATTTGCAAGGTTCGTTTTTCCCGTCAGTCTTGTCGGGCTCGGTTTAGAATATATAATGTTTGGTTATGTTCTGGCAGCTTTTATACCTGCAGTTTGTTTATCAGTTGTTGTATTGAAGCTTATAAAGACACAATTCAAGGGAATCAGGGCATCAAATATTCTTCCAGAGATGAAAAAAATTCTGCCGTTTACCTTTCACACAACAATTTCTGTTACTTTTAAATCCGTTATCAGAGAAATGGATGTAGTGCTGCTGGGATTTTTTAAGTCACCGGAAATAGTTGCCTATTACAAAATAGCTCTTGCGTATGTCAACACACTCGGATTTGTAACAGGTCCTGTTGGCACAGTTATTTACCCAACTTTAACCTCTCTATGGGCAGAGAAAAATATTTCACTCTATAAAAAAATATTACGAAAAATAAGCAGTGTAATGATTTTTGTATCCGGTGCTGGAGCTGCTATTATAGTTATTGCAGGTCCACATATTTTCAGAATATGGAAACCGGTATATCTTAATTCAATGCCTGCAATACGAGTAATGATATTTGCTGTTATACTATCAAATATTTTCTGCTGGATGAGGTCTACAATTTTATCTTCAGGTAAGCCGTATATATCTACGATTAGCAATATGGGCGGCGCCATTGCGCTTATTCTCGCATCGTTTCTGCTGGTTCCGTGGCTGGGGCTCATGGGTATGGCGATTACTTATGTGCTGGTCTATACTGCGATAATTTCAATTGCATTAATAATGCTTAGAAAGTCTGTTTTTAATTATGAATTCTAAATTAATAAACAAAATTAGATCTAAATTAAAAATCGTTGTCAAAGACAGCTTAATCTATCCGGCAAATATCAGATTCCCAATGGAACGAGCCAATGCTATTCAGATAGTGAATACGTGCTATGCTCTGGCAAGTAAAGGCGTAAGAGTATATCTATTAGTAAGGAAAATGAATAATAGAACCACTGAAGAGTGTCTGGGATTTTATGGATTGAAGCCTCACACTAATTTGCATATAATCAGGTTGCCTGTTTTGAATATCCACATACATCTTATTTGGAATTACTCATTCTATTTCCTGTGTTTTTTAACCATATTTTTTCTCTCAGCATTCAAGAATGTTAAAAAGATATACTTGCGTGAAATTGGTATAGCAAGGTATCTGTTGAGACTTAAAAATTTATTAAGATACGAATTATTATATGAAGTGCATACGATACAGTCCATGGAACAAAAAGAAAGGGGGAAATTACTATTTGATGGAACTACCCCTAACGCGAACAGATTGAGAAAAATCTCAAAAAGAGAAAGAGAAGTTCTAATAAGTGCAGATAAACTAATAGCAATTTCTGAGAGTTTAAAGGATGCTATACAGAAATATCTTGGCATTTCTAGAAAAATTGCCACAATACCTGATGGAGCGTTAATTCCCGATGTTTCAGAGAGAGGTTTTTCTAAGAGACCAAGTAGCAGAAATATAGTCTATGTCGGACAATTATACCCATGGAAAGGAGTTGACATTCTAATAAAGGCATTAAAGGAAATACCAGATGCCATGCTGACAATTGTTGGTGGACTTTCTTACGAAAAGGATGTACACAGGCTGAAAAAGTTTGCAAAAGAAATTACGGTAGAAAACGGGGTGCAATTTGTAGGATTTGTTCCTCACAGAGATATAAAAAAATATTTAAAGGAGGCAGATGTTGGAGTTATTCCATTGACTGATAATGTAATGAGTAGATACTTTACATCTCCTTTGAAGCTGTTTGAGTATATGGCAGCAGGATTACCGATAGTTGCATCTAATCTCCCAACAATAAGAGAAATACTCATAGATCACAAAAATGCTGTGCTGGTTAAGCCGGGGGACTCAAAAGATCTAGCGCAAGGAATCAAAGAACTGCTTGATAATCATGAACTTGCAAACAAGTTATCGCAAAAAGCTTATGAAGATGTTAAGCAGTATAGCTGGGATATGAGAGCAGAAAGAATAGTAAAGGTACTTGGTGAAAACTAGACATAGAATAAAAAAGAATATTTTGTATGTGCTGAATGCATTGCTATGGGCGTTCTCTTCTTTACCTGAGATTCATAGGAAGAAACCAATAAATATAAATTTTGTCTTTCATGCTGAAGCAATAGCGAATAGGAAGATGTTTGATAAGCTTATGGATTTCTGCAAAAAGTTTCTTGATAATACTCATGCAAAGGTGACTTTATGTATTACAACGCCATTTTGTCCTCAAACACAGCGCCAGTTGAATGAATTTAATATCACTACCGGTGAGTATGGAGAAAGGGTGAAAAAGGTATCTGAATTTGCTGAAATTGGATATCACGGGCACTTTTTTACCCCATTATCAAATAAACGTGCTCTGTCGCCGATAAACCATTTAAACTATAATTTCCAACTTATTAAAGAACAAATGAAGAAAGAGATTTTTTGGCTCCAAAAAGAGAGTATAACTCCCATAACCTATGTTGCTGGATGGTGGTTTCTTACTGACGACATAATAGAACAACTGGAAAGTTTTGGCATAAGAATTGACTGCTCTATTCGTAGAAATCATACAAATAGTTTTGGGGAGAAGTTTATCGACGACAGCAAGATTCCTCGAAGAGGAGAACCATTTATCCTTTCTTCATCAAAAAGAATAATAGAGATTCAAAGTATTTTTTATCCTATTCATCATCCGAGATTAACACTGAATATGCTAAAGAATGTTATAGATTTTAGAGCGGATAAAGAACTTTTTCTTGTTTTTCCTTCTCACGAAGGAGAGCTTTTGGATTTTAATAGAGAATTTTGGGCAAACATTAAGACGCTTAATAAGTTGAGATATATTAAGTGGACAGATCTCAGCGAAATGAATAGACTTGCAAGAGCGGAATGGAAACTATGAATTTAAAATTTAAAATAAGAGAAGCGACAGACCAGGACAGTGAAAACTGGGATAAATTCGTAGAGCATAATAATGGAAGTTTTTATCAGTGTTACAAGTGGCGTTTTGTATACAAAGAGCAAGGCGTTAAAACATTTTATCTAATAGCGCATGATGAAAAAGACAACATAGCAGGCATATTCCCCTTTGTAAAGATTTCTATGTTTCTAAATGACAGCATACATTCAATGCCTCATGGAGGAACTTATGGTGGCCTGCTGAGTAGAAGTAGCGAAGTTAAAACTGCATTAATGAAGAGAATGGATGAGATATGCCTTAAGGAGAATGTAGTATATACTCACATTCTAATGAATCCTCATATGGATAATTCTGAGTTAATCAAATGTTTAGGTTCCGTTGGTTATAAGCCAAGATATACTGCCGAAAAATCCCCAAAAACGTTTGTATTAAATACACAGGATTATAAAACAATATGGGATGAATTATTCAATACAAAGGTAAGAAATCAGGTTAGAAAGGCGGCAAAGAATGGAGTAGAAATAATCAGGAATGACAGGGATATGTTGGCTAAATATTATTTCATTCTGATAGAAAACAGAAAAAAGCTAAAGACAAAAATTATGCAAAAGGAAGTATTTTATAAAATACTGGATCTATTTCAAGAGCATACAAAACTATATCTTGCCGTATACAAACGTAAGCTTATAGCAGGTGCCTATTGTTTTGATTTTCAGAATATCAGGTATCTTTTTGATAATGTTTCTATCCCCGAGTATATGAAATACTGCCCGAACAACCTACTTTATAGTGAAATGATAAGAGATGCCTGTGATAATAGTAGCATTGATAAATTTGATTTTGGGGGCACTACTCCAAACTCCTCGCATTTTCACTGGAAAAAACAGTATGGAGGGACTCCGATGCCGCTTCAATATTATGAAAAAGTATACAGTCCTGCAAAAAAGTTTTTAAGAGAGAAAACAGTAAGGCCAAGAGTTATTATAAGAAAACTGATATGGAGTAAACTGGTTTCGCAGGAACAGGCAAATAAAATGTCGTCCAAAACTAGAAAATTTCTGGAATGGTTCTAAATTATGAAAGCTATAGTGTCAATTCCAACATATAATGAAGCAGAAAATATAGAAACTCTTGTATATCAAATATTAGATCTACCTGTAGATATAGGGGTGATAGTTGTAGATGACAATTCTCCTGATGGTACTGGCAAAATTGTTGATAGACTTCACACTGCATTTCCGGACAGGGTATATCATCTGCATAGAGAGAACAGAGCCGGGTTTGCTGCAGCTCATAAAGCAGGATTGAGATATGCTCTTAAGAATACAAATGCGGAATATATATTAACAATGGATGCTGATTTTTCACATGATCCCAAATATATACCAAAAATGCTAACTAAAATGGAAGAATATGACGTAATTATCGGGTCTAGATATATTAAAAATGGAGGGACTCAGAATTGGGACATAGGTAGAAAACTGCTGAGCAGAGGGGCGAATATATATGCTAGAACAATATTAAGTCTTTCTGCCGGGGATTGTACAGGAGGATTTAGATGTTTTAGGAGAAAGGTTGTCGAACATATTGATATAGAACATCTGTATTCCCATGGATACGGATATTTAATAGAGACATTGTTTAAATGTCAGAGAAATGGATATAAAATAGGGGAAATTCCAATAATCTTTGTAGATCGCCAGTTTGGGAAATCAAAGCTGTCAAAAGCCATTGCTGTAGAGGCGTTTTTCTTAGTCTTAAAGTTAAGGATTAGGGGAGAGAAGTGAAGATATTATTAATAAATCCTCCCAAATACGACAAAAGGCTCTATACTCTCAGAGATGAGATATGTTTTCAGAATGTCAAATATGTACCTTTTCCTCTCAGACTTGCACAGGTTGCCAGCGTATTAAAACATGTTTCTGATGTTCAGGTTATTGATGCAAACGCCCTTGAGTTAGGCTGGGCGGAACTTGAGGAGCAAATGCCTGAATGTGATGCTGTGATATTCCAATCAGCAGCTGGCTTGATAGCTCATGATATGAAAGTAGCGGATATTGTGAAAAGAAAGTTTGGGAGAAATATTAAGACAATTCTTATAGAAACTGTGCTAGCGCCTATATATCCGGAGCGAATATTAGAGGATTTTATGAGCTTAGATATAATTGTACGGGGACAGCCAGAAGTAGTTATACCGGACATAGTCAAAAATATGAAATCAAATCTTCAGAATGTGAAAGGCATAGCGTTTAGAGATGTGAGCGGAAAGATTGTTGCGACAGACTCTGCCAACATCATGGACTCATTAGATGAACTGCCGTTCATGGCATACGATCTATTTTCGATGGACAGATATTCAATTGGCTACTTAGATCTTCCTTTTCACGAGAAACGGGTTCATGGGATTAGAATAAGAACTACAAGGGATTGCCCATATGCATGTCCTTTTTGCATAATAGGCTCAAGCAGATGGAGGGGATATAACCGCAAGTGGAAGGCAATGTCTTCTGAAAGAGCGCTTAACGAGCTGGAGTATGTTGTAGACAAGTATAAGATTCATGGATTTTTCTTCTGGGATGAGACTTTTACTCTTGATCAGTCCCGTGCAGAGAAAATATGTGACGGAATAATAAATAGAAATCTCAAACTTCAGTGGCGTTGTTTAACCAGAATAGATTGTATTAACCAGAGACTTCTTGAGAAAATGGCTAGAGCAGGATGCAAACTCATAGAATATGGCATAGAATCCGGAGATCCGTCAGGCAGGAAAGATATGCAGAAGAATTTCTCAAATCAAGAAGCAATTAATATTATTAAACAGACAAAGGAGGCTGGTATAAAGGCAAACTGTGATTTAATAGTAGGTATGCCCTGGGACGATAAAAATACGCTGCATAGAACGTTTGAGCTTGCAAAGGAACTGGATGCTGATAATATTCATCTTACAATGGCGTTTCCATATCCAAAAACGCAACTTTTTGACATTGCAGAGAAAGAGAATTTGATCGCTGCAAGCGATATGTATCCGCTTATAGTTGGGAAGCGGGTACGTGTTGGCGCACTCGCTGTTATGCGGACTAGAAGATTATCAGTTGATGAGCTTGAAAAAATCTGGAAGAAGATGAGAAGGGGAATTAACAGATATTATATATTTAAGAATGTCATTAAAAGGCCTTCTATAATTAGAGATATTTTGAGAAAGAGGGGGTTTTCTGCAATACTAAAAGGCATGCAAATGCTGGCAAAAAACACATAACTTATGTAGGAGTCATATATGAAACTTTCTATTGTTGTGCCTGTGTATAATGAGAAAAACACTATACTCAAGATTATAGAAAAGGTAAAAGCTCTGGATGTAGAAAAAGAGATAATAATTGTTGATGACTGTTCTACAGACGGCACCCGTGAGATTCTAAAAGAAAAACTGGACGGCAAATATCCGGAGGTAAGAATTTTTTATAATATCTCGAATCAAGGCAAGGGAGCAGCTCTGCGTACAGGCTTCAAGCATGTTAAAGGCGAGATTATAGCAATTCAGGACGCTGATTTAGAATATGAGCCTGAAGAGATTAAGGAGCTGATAAAGCCTATTACTGACGGGTTTGCTGATGTTGTTTACGGGTCAAGACTATCAGGAGGCAAGCCTCAGAGAATGTATCTCTTCTGGCACTTAGCAGGGAACAAATTCCTGACACTAATAACAAATTTGCTGTACAACACAACAATTTCCGATATGGAAACATGTTATAAGGTTATGACAAAAAGAGTTCTGGATTCCCTTAACTTAAAGTCAAGGCATTTTAACATAGAGCCGGAAATTACAGCAAAGATATTTAAACAGCACTACAGGGTGTATGAAATGCCAATTTCTTATTATGGAAGAGATTATTCGGAAGGGAAGAAGATCTGCTGGAGAGATGGTTTTTCTGCGATTTGGACGTTGATAAAATATCGTTTCATGAATTAGATGAAAAAACTCTCCAGTTTAACTAAACTGCTCCTCATCACATTTTTCTTTTATCTCATTGTTATTGGTATCATTGCAAGCCGATATGACTTTAACATCAGTTGCTTTATAAATTTTGGAGAAAAAAGTTCTTTAGTTACAAAAAAACTACTCCCTCCGAATTTTATAATTATGAAAAATATTAGTGGATACGATGGACAAGCGTATTATTATGCAGCATCGGATCCTTTCATAAAGACAAATTTTCACCGTATAGATTTGAAAAAATACCAGCGCTTTCTTTATCCATTTTTGGCCTATATACTGGCTTTTGGCAATGATGCTCTTTTGCCCTGGACCCTCTTGATTGTTAATATAATTTCAATTCTGGTAGGCACTCTGTTTTTATCAATAATTCTCAAAAAACATAATGTGAGTATCTGGTATGCTTTAATTTATTCTTTTGGGATAGGTAATACTGTAGCTTTTCAGTACAATTTAACAACCCCTCTTTTTCTATGTTTGATACTAATGGGAATTTATTTTTATGAAGAGAAGAAAATAGTCTCAACGGCTCTTTTTTTCTCTCTTGCTCTCATTACAAGGGAAACTACAGCGCTTATAATATTGGTTTTCCTAATGTACGAATTCTTCAAGAAAAGGTATAAAAATAGCTTTGTAATCATTCTATCCTTCATACCTTTTATTCTTCTTCAATTTTTTCTGTATCAGAGGCTTGGCAAAATACCTCTTCTTGGTTCCTCAGGACACCTCACCCTGCCCTTTGCTGGAATAATACAACATGTAAGCAATATAAATCTAAACGGAGGGATTAAAGCTATTATTAGGAAAATCAGTGTTATTCCATACTTTTGTTTTGTGGTGTTAGTCCTTGCTGTTTCCATAGTAAAACTTTTAAGAAATAAGAATATATACAACTGGAACTTGTTTGTTCAGGCGTTTGTATCGATCTTTATGTGCTACTCTATCTGGGAAGCATCGGCTGCAGCAACAAGAGTAACATTTGCCATTTTCCCTTTTATGATTCTGAGCTACGCAAAAGACAGGGATAAGCTTTCAAAGTATCTGTTTATCGGAGCAGGGCTTCTTACAGTTGCAGCCATTGTCCGAATACTTTTTGTAAGCCCGATACATGGGTATTATCTATCATGATTTTTTAGCGGGCTTTTTTGCTACAGCCTTTTTCTTCTTTGCTTTAGGTTCTTCTTTCTTTTTCCCAACTTTTTTTTCTGTTTTTTTAGGCTCTTTAACAGGTTTTTCTACAACCTGTTCATTTCTTGGAACCTCTAATGCTTTTAGTATGGTATCAAGTTTTCTGTTAAGTTGTTCAAATTCTTTTATAAATTGTTCAGGTTTATTTGATCCGGAATCTCTACTGCTGAACCTTCCCGAATCTCTTCCTCCTGATCTATTATAGCCTCCTCTATCAGGTCTTTTTGAATCTCTATCACCATATCTACTAGAATTCCCTGTTTTTTCGAAACAATCACTGCAGTAAACAGGTTTACCTTCAGTGGGTTTGAAAGGGACTTCACATCTCTTACCGCATTTGTCGCAGGTTACTTCATGCATCTGCTTTTCAAAGCTGCGTTTTCCAGAATCCCTTCCGCCAAATCTTCCAGAATCTCTTCCTGAGTCTCTTTTGCTAAATTTAGCATATCGATCAAAGTCTCTCATACTGCCTCCTCATTAATTATAGATTTATTAATTATATTTCTTCGTTCATGCTTGTGCATGGCGGAGAGGCCGGGATTCGAACCCGGGGTGGAGTTACCCCCACAACTGCTTAGCAGGCAGCTGCCTTCAACCGCTCGGCCACCTCTCCAAAATAAATACTGGTAACTACAAGCCATAAGCTATTAGCTACTAGTAACGAAGTTCTGGCGGAGGGAGTAGGATTTGAACCCACGTTCCGTTGCCGGAAAACGGTTTTCAAGACCGCCGCTTTCAGCCACTCAGCCATCCCTCCGATCTTTATTTAATAAGATTCAGTCCTTTCAGGTACTTGTAATAATCACTGTCCGTTGTAAGGATTATTGTGCTGTTCTCATCAATGGTCTTTTTATACGTCTCAATGGTTTTTAAGAATGAATAAAACTCAGGATCCTGGTTATATGCCACGGCATAGATGCCTATTACCTCAGCATCCGCCTTGCCTTTTAACCCCTCAGCTTGCCTATATGCCTCAGATGTAATTAGTTTGAGTTCCTTTCCTCTCTGTCCGTCTATTTCAGCGCGGCGGCCCTGCCCTTCAGAGCGATATTGTTCGGCAGCGCGCTTCCTCTCGGAAATCATACGATCATAGACTTTTCTCCTTACGTCTTCTACGTAATTGATCCGCTTAATTCGCACATCAACAAGTTCTATGCCATACTTGGGAGCAAGTTCTTTTGCGTCGTGTAAGATTATCTCCTCTAATTTGTTCCGGCCTACTTCTATGCGTTCAAGGGCTTCGTCAGTAATTATTACGTCTTTCCCCACTTCTTTCACCTCGTCTACAATGCGATTGGAATTTCTTACTGTCTCAACAAGGAGATGCCTTGTAATTGTATCCCTGGTTGCTGAATTGATAATGTCATCAATCCTTGCGTGAGCTCCCATCTCATTGTTCACCGACTGCAGAAATTTCAACGCATCAACAATCTTCCAGCGCGCAGTAGCATCAACCCAGATATATTTTTTATCATTGGTGGGAATCTGATTGGGATCGCCATCCCACTCAAGAAGTCGTTTCTCAAAGTAACGCGCTTTCTGAATAAATGGTTTTTTAAAGTGCAGTCCTGCGGTTGTAATTGGATTACCAACAGGTTTGCCAAATTGGGTTATCACAACCTGTTTCGTCTCATCTACAACATACATCACACCGCTCATAGCTATAAGTATTATTAAGATAATTAAGGCAATAAATACATTCAAAAGCTTTTTCATTATTTTACTCCTCCTTTTTGTCCAAGATTAAGCAGTGGCAATATTGAAGACTGCTTCGGGTCAATTATATACTTTTCTTTTGCATTAGGTAAAACCTCCATCATTGTCTCTAAGTAAAGCCTCTTTCGGGTTATATCCGGGGCTTTCTTGTATTCCGCTAGTACTGTCGAGAATCTCTCTGCTTCACCTTTTGCTCTGTTTATTTTGTCCAGAGCGTATCCTTCAGCCTCTCGTATCGTTTGCTCAGCCTCTCCCTTAGCTCGCGGGATAACCTTGTTATACGCCTGACGCGCCTGATTGATTACCCTCTCTCTTTCCTGCTTCGCCTCATTGACTTCGTTAAATGCAGGTTTTACTTCATCAGGAGGATTTACATCCTGAAGTTTCACGGTAACGATCTGAATCCCTGTTTCATACTTATCCAATATCTTTTGCATCTCAATATGCGCAAGGTCATCAATCTCCTCTCTCTTTGTGCTGAGGACCTCATCTACGCTGTAGTTACCTACGAACCTTCGCATCACTACCTCGGAGATATCACGTACATTATCCTCAGGATCTCTGGTATTAAAAAGCAGTTGTACCGGATCTTTTACCCTGAACTGCACAATCCAGCGCACATCCAGAATATTGAGATCACCTGTAAGCATCAGAGATTCGTCAAGATAAGAACCGGTTGAATATTGGGTTCTTACTCCTGAACGAAGAGT
>JAUSPT010000055.1 GCA_030652805.1 bacterium
AGTAAAAACTAGCTGTCTTTCTCATTTGGCAACTCCTCCGATATGGTAGATTCTTGCTCCAAACATTGCTCGCTAGCTCGCAATGTTTGGATGTCTTCTATCATACCACGAGTGTTACCTATGTTTCTCAGCCTCCGCATAGCTAAAAAACACCAACTTGTCTTTTACGATATCCAGCCTCTAAGTTTTACAGCCTCGGCAACGCGGGAGACGGCAATCATATATGCAGCTAAACGCATATGAACATTCTTTTCCTTATGCATTTTATATACTGAGTGGTAAGCAGTAGTCATTTTGGCGTCCAGCTGCTTATGCACATCATCCAGTGTCCAGTAATAGTTATATGTATTTTGAACCTGTTCAAAATAGCTAACAGTTACTCCTCCGGCATTGGCAAGAAAGTCTGGTATAACATGAACGCCTTTTGCATAAAGTATTGCGTCTGCTTCAGGAGTTGTAGGCCCATTTGCAAGCTCACAGATTATTCTGGCTTTGATATTATGCGCGTTTTTCTCAGTAATAACATTCTCCATAGCTGCTGGATAGAAAACATCAACATCAAGCTCAATAATCTCTTTATTGCTGATAGGACTTGTTCCGGGGAAATCGGCTACACTGTCTGTTTTTAGTTTATGATTTACCATATCTTCTGGATTAATTCCTGATTCTTTATATACTCCGCCTTTTGAGTCAGACACGGCAATAAGTTTTCCTCCGCCAAGTATTTCCGGATGTAGCAGCGCTGCAAATTGTCCTGCGTTTCCAAAACCCTGAATTGCAAAGGTGCCTTTAGAATTAATACCACGAGCTTTACACGCCTCTCTTACAGTAAAGACTCCTCCACGAGCTGTTGCGTCTCCACGTCCTTCACTGCCTCCCAATGACAGCGGCTTGCCGGTGATCATACCCGGATGAGATTCCCCAACTATAGCTTCGTACTCATCCATCATCCATGCCATAATCTGCGGCGTTGTGTAAACATCAGGAGCAGGGACGTCTTTGTGTACGCCAATGTGAGAAGCAATGGCTCTGATATAAGCCCTTGCAAGATATTCTTTTTCCCTTTCGGACATTGTCTTAGGATTGCAAATTATACCGCCCTTACCCCCTCCAAGAGGGATGTTTACAAGAGCGCATTTCCATGTCATCCACGCAGCTAGAGCGCGCACGGTATCTATAGTTTCTTCAGGATGCCAGCGCACTCCTCCCTTTGTCGGGCCAAGAGCCGAATTGTATTGAATCCTGAATCCATGAAAGATCTTGGTAGTTCCATCATCCATCTTTACCGGAAGAGTGAACGTGAATTCCCGTTGAGGCCACCGAAGAAGCTCGTGAGCAGCCTTATTGAGACCTAACTTCTCAACAGCTTCATCTAATTGGTTCTGTGTAATTTTAAATAGATTTGTTTCGATCATGTTTTCGCTCCTTTTGTTTATTGTCATTCAAGCTATAGTAAAGCAAATAATATGCCAAATATCAAAGAGAATGAACTAATGCTCTGTGTTACATGTCGCAGCATTACATTCACGGGTTGGAAAATTTTAAATTGCAGGATTTGAAATTATATATCTAATCAGAAATTGGGAAATCCGCATTGTACTATCCTACAGTATTGTATCTCTTTATTAAATATCATACATATTGGTAGGATTTGTATTTGTAATATTTCAGGATTGTGAATTGGAACGAAATTGCTTGATATCAATTACGTGTTTTTTTACCCTGAGTCCCATGAGTCTTTCAGTAATTCCAAGCATGCGGGAAGACTTTGCCATATTTCCTCTTGTGCTGTGAAGTGTATCCAGTATCAGCTCTCTTTCAACATTGTCCAGAATAGCCTGTAACGTGCTGTTCTCCTTTGCATTGAGTTTGTATGGCTGAAGATTTGGTGGCAGATGATACACATGGATTACCTCATCCTTGCTGAGTAAAACTGAGCGTTCAATGTAATTTTCAAGCTCTCTCACATTGCCAGACCATCTGTAGTTTACAAGCATATCAAGAGCTTGAGGTGATATGCGTTCTATAGGTTTATTGTGAATTTTACTGTATTTTTCTGCGAAAAAGTTTGCCAGAAGTATAATATCTGTTTTGCGCTCTCTCAGAGGTGGTATATGGATAGGGAATACATTTAAGCGATAATAGAGATCTTCTCTGAATTTACCTTGTTTAATTAATTGTTCCAGGTTTTTGTTCGTAGCTGTAATAATTCGGACATTGATTTTAATAGGGCTGGTTCCGCCTACACGCTCAAACTCCTTTTCCTGAAGTACTCTTAGAAGCTTTATTTGGATGGCAGGAGATAGGTCTCCAACTTCATCCAAGAACATGTTTCCATTGTTTGCAAGTTCAAACCTTCCCTTTTTCATACTGATTGCGCCGGTAAATGCTCCCTTTTCATGCCCAAACAGTTCACTTTCAATTAGTGTCTCAGGCAATGATGAACAATTGACCTTTATAAACGGCTCATTAGCGCGAAGGCTGTTATAGTGTATTGCCTGCGCAACAAGCTCTTTGCCAGTACCGCTTTCCCCACAGATTAAAACAGTGGTATCTGTGTTTGATATCTGAGCAATAAGATCATAGACCGATTGCATGGATTTTGTTTTTCCAATAATATTAGAGGGGCAAAAACGATCTTTAAGCTCATTCTGGAGACGGAGATTTTCTTCAACCAACCGCTTACGCTCTTCTTGAAGGGATTGTCTGAGCCGAACAGCTTGAGCGATCATTGAAGCAATAATGGAGAGAAGCCGTACATCCTCTTCAGATGATATAGTATTATCGAATAGCTGGTCAGCGCTTAGCGCGCCTATTATTTCATTACCCAGTTTAATTGGAACACAGATAAATGAAATATCTTTTTTACGCAGCAGTTTCCTGGCACCGGTCTTGTTTAGAAATAACGGGTTCTCGGATATTCGTGGTACTACCGCAGGCTTTCCAGTTTGCACTACTTTCCCCGTAATGCCTTCACCAAGTTTGTATCTGCCCTTTTCCTTTTGGCTTATCGAAAGCCCATAAGCGGCTTCTATTCCTATCTCCTCTGTGTCCCTGTTTAAGAGAGTAATAGTTCCCCGCGACATTCCCATATGCTCAGCTAAAGATTTTAAGACCGGATTCACCACATCTCTAAGATCCATACTGCGGTCAAGTATCTGGCTGATCTCAAAGAGCATGGATAACTCTTCTACCTTACGTCTTACTTCCGGATGTTTTCTTTTACTCTTCATAACTTTTCTCTCTGTCTAGAACCTACATAATTGTAGGATATTTTGCTAAACAAATCAACAGTCTTCTCATCGACAATCTCGTTGTATTTTTCTGATAAATTGATTATAGTTATATTATATGGAAAACAAAATAACAACTCCAAATCTGCGGGACGAAGATAAAGAGTTTGACGTTACTCTGCGACCTGAAAGGTTTGAGGAATTTGTTGGTCAAAATAAAATCAAGGAACATCTTCAGATTTGCATTCAAGCTGCAAAAAAGAGAAACGAATCGCTTGACCATGTCCTTTTATATGGACCGCCTGGACTTGGAAAAACAACACTTGCAAACATAATTGCCAGAACTATGGATGTAAATATTAGAACCACTTCCGGGCCCGTTATTGAGAGAGCTGGTGATCTGGCTGGCGTTCTCACAAATCTGGACGATGGAGATGTTATATTTATAGATGAGGTGCATCGGCTAAGTCACGTCGTAGAAGAATATTTATATCCTGCTATGGAAAGCTATAAGATAGACATTATGATTGACAAAGGTCCAAGCGCAAGGTCAGTAAAGCTCGATCTTCCTTCTTTTACACTTATTGGAGCAACAACGCGTGCCGGGCTCCTTACTTCCCCTCTAAGGTCGAGATTTGGTATTGTGTCCAGATTGGAGTTTTACGGACAGGATGATCTATATGATATTATCATTCGCTCTGCAAAGATTCTTCGTGTTGAGATAACAGCTGAAGGAGCTATGGAGATTGCAAAAAGGTCACGCGGTACACCAAGAATAGGCAACAGATTGCTTAGACGTGTAAGAGACTATGCACAAGTGAAGGCAGACGGGAAGATTACTAATGAAGTTGCTGATAAGGCTTTAGTGATGCTGGAGGTAGATAAATACGGATTAGATGATATGGATAAAAAAATCCTGGAAACAATCATCCATAAGTTTAATGGAGGACCTGTGGGAGCAGGAACAATTGCTGTTGCTATAGGGGAAGAACAGGATACAATCGAAGAAATTTATGAGCCATATCTCATACAGCAGGGATTTATCAAACGCACACCAAGCGGTAGAAAAGCAACTACGCTTGCATACAAACACCTTGGCGTCAAAGCAGGTCAACAAACTCAGCAAAAAGAACTATTTTAATTTAATTGTGAAAATATTTTTTTCTATAATTTTTATTTTTATCTCAGCTTTTGCATATGCAGAGACAAATACTTCTGAAACATCCATTCCTGAAATAGCAGTATTCCAGAAACCACCTCTTGTGAAAAGGATAGATAAAGAACTTGAGAGAATAGAGCCAGAGGAAGCAAAAGGTCCGAATGCAAAGTTAACGATTATCAGCACATGGAAGGAAGGGACAAACTACACTGTTAATATGAGCATCAAAAATCTTAATAAAGAACAGGGATATAGAACTGTATATCTATTAAGCTATGACAATGATGGAAGAATTGTAGCTGTATCTTCTGACAGAAAGTATTTTCAATCATATCAGGAATACTTTACGCAGTATAAGTTTACAAAATCATCTTCTATAATCAGATGGAGGTTTTATGTTAAATAAAAATGTTCTTAGGATATTAGTTCCGATATTCATCGGAATGGTTGCTGTTATATCGGGCGGAATTTGTTTCTCTGAGGATTTATGGACAGGAGCTATATCAAAAATAACAGTAACAGATATTGATAGCGAGACATCAAAAATAGATATTGTGCTTGATAAAAACGAAGAAAATAATATTTCATTTGATCAATCAAAAACAATATCCATAGAAACTGGTCAATTAGAGAGAAAAACAAAAATCTATCTGGACGGAGTGAATCCAGCAAAGAAAACAGGTTTTTGTCATAAAAAAGATAAGCTTATATCTGAGCTAAAGATATCCAGAATTTCCGGAAGCATTTCAAATCCGAGCATACAGGCAACGAATGATGGAGCTCCTGTATATTCTACGCTGATTGATATAATCACAAATAAAACGGTAATTGTTAATACTGTTAGCAAGGAGAAAAACGGAGATGTTGAAATTACAATCACAATTACAGCGTCTAAAGAACAAGATCTAAGCTTACAAACTCCCAGCATTATTGATATAACTTCTCAGGAGTTCGACAATCCTTTATCAAAAGGGACCGGGACAAATATTGATGAAAAAATGCTGAAGAAGATGTCGCCTGATGATTTTATCACAGCCGTATTTCCCTTACAGCATATTGACCCCGCTACAGCGAAAACAATTGTTGAAAATGAGCTTTCATCAAGAGGAAGAGTACAGGTCTATCTGGACAAATCCCAGCTTATAGTAACCGATACAGTTTCATACATTAGAAGCATAAGGAAGCTTATTGAAAATATTGATATAAAAGTGCCTCAGGTGCTTATTGAAGCGCGGATATTCGAGGTTAGCTATGATAAGGAAACTGAAATAGGGATTGACTGGAGCCTTACTCGTCCGTCCGTAACTGCAACCATCGGACATGGATTAAATACAGCAGTAAAAGAAACAAGAGGAACAGAACTTATAGTAAGAGGCCTTTTAGGAGACCGCTACAAAAGAGATGCTCTTTTTGCAACAATAGATGCTCTTGTCAGCGAAGGTAAGGCAAAGATAGCCGCAAGACCAAAGGTGGTTGTTCTAAACAATCAGAAAGCAGTTATTATATCCGGAGATAATATTCCTTACAGAAAAGAAAACTATGATAATAGAGCAGCAGGAGTAGGAGCAGGGACACGATATTTTATAACTGATTTTCTGCAGACAGGTATAACCTTAACTGTTACCCCGCATGTCAGAAATAATGATCTTATTGTTTTAAATGTGAAACCAGAAGTAAAATATATCATTGGATATAAAGGTGAATATGATATGCCTGTTTTCAGCACAAGATCAACGGACACAGTTGTTAGCGTGAAAAATGGTGATACTCTGGTTATAGGCGGTCTCTTTAAAGAGGGCAAAAAAACTATTGAACACGGTATTCCTCTATTAAAAGATATTCCAATACTGGGATATTTGTTTAAGCATAAAAGAGATATTAATATTAAGACAGAAGTAGTCATATGCATAACAACAACGCTGATTTGAAGAACGCAAGAGTTCGTTTTGCTCCATCCCCAACAGGTTCCCTTCACCTTGGCAATGTAAGAACTGCTATATTCAACTGGCTCTTTGCAAGACACGCAAAAGGCACCTTCATACTGCGCATGGAGGACACTGACAAAGAACGTTCAACACCTGAATCAGTAAGTTTAATACTTGAAAGCTTAAGATGGCTTGGACTGGACTGGGATGAGGGACCTGATGTTGGAGGAGATTTTGGCCCTTATTATCAGATGCAAAGACTGGATAAGTATAAAAAGTACATAGATATATTGATTAAGGGAAATATGGTTTATTCCTGTTTCTGCACTCCTGAGAGACTTGCAGAGATGAGACTACAGATGCAAAAGAAAAAATTACCACCCAGATATGACGGCAAATGTAAAAATTTAAGTGCAGAAGAAATAAAGCATTTAACCTCGCAAGGGATAAAACATGTTTTGCGCTTTAGAGTTCCTACTACCGGCATTACAGAATTTAATGACCTCATTCACGGGAAAATATCCATTGAGAACTCAGTTCTGGATGATTTTGTTATTGTTAAATCCGATGCTGGCCCGACGTATAACTTTGCGTGTGTAGTTGACGACATTGAGATGAAGATAACACATGTTATAAGAGGAGACGACCATATCTCAAACACACCGAAGCAGATTGCTGTATACAAGGCACTTGGTTGCAATTCACCTAAATTTGCGCATATTCCTTTGATTCTCGGACCTGATAAGGCAAAATTGAGCAAACGCCACGGAGCAGCTTCCCCTCTTGAATATAGAGACATGGGCTATCTTCCTCATGCATTGCTTAACTTTCTTACCCTGCTGGGCTGGGCGCCTGGAGATAACCGTGAAGTTATGAGCAGGGATGAAATTATAGAGAGCTTTTCAATAGAAAAGATAAATGACAGAAATGCTGTTTTTGACAGCCAGAAGCTTGATTGGATGAATGGTATATATATAAGAAAGATGCCTCTGGAAAAACTTGTAGGTATTGCTTTGGAGGAGCTAAAAAAAGCGAAACTTATAAAAGATACCAAGGAAGTTGGTATTGATAAAATTTCCAAAATAGTTGGATTAATCCAGGAAAGGCTTAAAAAATTCTCTGAAATTCCCCAACTTATAAATTACTTTTTTATGGATACTCCGATATATGAAGAGAAAGCAGTTAATAAGTTTTTAAGGAAGGATGGTATCCCACAAATGCTGCAAGAACTGTGCAATGTAATAGAAGGAGTAAAATCATTTGATATAGAAACACTTGAGAGCGTAGTAAGAGCATTTATTGAGAAAAAAGGACTGAAGCCGGGAGACGTTATTCATCCTGTAAGAGTTGCGCTCACCGGCCGCGCAGCAAGCCCGCCGATATTTGATGTTATGGAAGTTCTGGGAAAACAAACCTGTCTGGAAAGAATCCAAAAATTTTCAACATAAAAAGGAAAATATTATGAAGGACAAGACCTTAGCTGTCTTTGAGAATTTCAAAATCCGTAGACTTTATAATGAAGAAACTGAAACATGGCTTTTCTCGGTTGTGGATATTATTGCAGCTTTGACAGAACAAACGGAACATAAAAAAGCGCAAAGTTATTGGACGACTTTAAAAAACAGGCTAAAGGAGGAAGGAAGCGAGGTCGTCACAAAATGTGACCAACTGAAATTGAAAGCCTCAGACGGGAAAAAATACTTAACAGATGTTGCAAGTCCAGAAACTCTTCTCCGTCTCATTCAGTCTGTACCAAGTCCAAAGGCGGAGCCAATTAAACTCTGGCTTGCTAAAGTCGGTTACGAGCGGATGCAGGATATGGCAGACCCTGCAAGATCACTTGATAGAGCCAGAGAAACTTGGCAAAAATACGGGCGCAGCGAAAAATGGATTCAACAGCGAATGATGGGGCAGGAAACACGCAACAAGCTCACTGACTATTGGAAAGATCATGACATCAAAAAAGAGAAAGAATACGCCATACTGACCAATATCATCCATCAGGAATGGACGAGCCTAACGGTAAAAGAGCACAAGAACATTAAAGGTTTAAAGACCCAGAACCTGCGCGACCACATGAGCGAAGCAGAACTTATTTTTACAGCGCTAGCCGAACTCTCCACTCGACAGATAGCCGAAACAATGACAGCAACCGGAATGGAAGAGAATAAAGTTGCAGGCAAAAAAGGCGATGGTATTGCCAAAAAAGCAAGACTGGAACTGGAAGGAAAGACTGGTAAGAAGATTATCACCACAGATAATTATCTCCCTCCCAAAAAAATCATACATTAAAATCCATATGTAGGGGCACAATATCTTATTCCCTTAATGATGGCGGAAAACATCCCCCTAGTTTCGCCTGTGGCAAAACTATTCCCCCTTTGAAGGGGGATTCAGGGGGATGTGAAATTAAATTTATTGAGGTTTTAGGTAATTTGAGGTAGGGTAGTATTAAAGAGTGACTGTTTGATGGTTGGTGTTATGTGTCTCAAAAATGGGGGAAATTAGTATGAAAATAGCAATAAAACTGATTAGATTCTTCTTTGTTTTTATAGTGCTTTCAATAGCGTGTACAATTATTATGGAAACCAAACCACAATTAATTTCTTTGTGGGTCTTAGTTGCAGGTGGTTATGTGTTATGGGAGTTTAAAAGCATATGGAAAAAGAAATAATTTGCGTAACTAAGTTCCTGTGCTACATTTCAAAAATATCAATGAAGAATAAGAGGGGATTGTGGAAGTGATAATGAAATGTCCAATATGTAAAAAGATAGCCGACTATACCAAAGAAGCAGGTGATATTATAGTTGATTGTCATAGATGTGGAGAATTTTTCACGAACCAAGAACTGATTAATAATATTGACTTCTTTTTAAAAGAACTAAAGAAAGAAAGCTATATATTATCTGCAATTTTGAGGGAAATAAATGTATTTAGTGGAATAAACGACGAACTCCCTAGACTTTACCCAGTCGATATCAAAGGCTTTTTTGATTTACATAAAGTACCTGAAACGGTATCTGAAAAGATAGACAAGTTTTTGTTGTATCTTGAGAAAAGGAGCGACTTTCTTGGAAACGATGTCACTATTTCATTTGAAAATGATTATCCTATTGTATATGTTAGCAGGTCTGAGGAAATAAGATATTTATTAAATTTATTAGGGGATTTACAGTATGTTATACTTGGCCCAGAGGTTAACTCAGGACTTGTAAAGGGTTGTTTTATAAAATGTCGTATAGATATAGCCGGTTGGAAAAGATTGGAAGAAATAAAAAAAATAAACCCGGACTCAAAAATATGTTTTACAGCTATGTCTTTTGAAAAGGAAGATGAGCCTATATTTAAGAAAGGAATCAAGCCTGGAGCAAAGTTAGCTGGATACGACGCTAAACGCTCCGATATGGTTGAACATAATGATATGATCATGGATAAGATAATAAATCTAATTAAACAGAGTAAATTTATTATAGCAGATTTTACTAATTCCAATAAAAAGGGTGGGATTTATTATGAAGCTGGCTTTGCCAAAGGATTGGGATTGCCTGTGATTTTTACATGTAAAGAGTCATATTTTAAGGAAGATAAGGGAGACAAGATACATTTTGATATTAAACAAGAGAATCATATACTTTGGAAGAATACAGAAGATTTAAAGAAAAGACTTGGAGAAAGAATAAAAAACACAATACTATTTTATGGCAATCTACAAAAGAGGTAAAATTTGACTCATCGCCCTTTCCCCCAAATACCTCAACAACATTTGTTGATCTCGTTGACAAAATTCTTGCTCTCACCAAATCTACAGATAACCGCCAGCTAAAGCAGGCGGTTGCGATGGAGTGATTTTTTCGGCTTGACAAAAGTCACTTCAATTGCTATTTTATGCTTAAGTTTAGCACTCTCGGCTTTAGAGTGCTAAAAAAGGAGCAGGAATGATTGGAAAAGCAGTAGATGGCAACAGAGAAGCAAATATCTTAAGGGCAGCAATTTATTCATATATTAATACTGGAGAGCCTATTGCTTCACAAAAACTGGTTAGGAATTGTAAATTAAATGTATCATCAGCTACTGTCAGGAATATTTTGGTGAAGTTGGAGGAGCAAGGGTATTTGATACAGCCTCACACTTCTGCAGGCAGAGTCCCTACTGATAAAGGGTACCGCTTTTATGTTAATTTTCTTATAAAGACAGAACTGCTTACGGATGAAGAAAAAAACTTTATAGACGATGCATATTCAAGTCTTAATTACGATATTGAGTCAATAATTAAAGAGACAATAAAGCTGTTGTCTTTTACAACCAGTTATATGGGATTTGCAGAACTGCCAAGATTTCATGATAGCGGAACATTCAAGCATTTGGAGCTCATAGCTCTTCAAGGTCACAGAATTATGATTATTATTATTATGCGTTCAGGGGACATGAAAAAAAAGGTGGTTTGTTTCAGGGATGAAGTATCTGGTGCTGATCTGCAAAGAATATGTGCATTCCTGAATGAGAACCTGGAAGGGCTTGACTTTATTCATATACGCTTGGATTTCAGAGAGATTTTTAAAGAGAAATATTCCCATCTTGATGAAACAGTATATGACTGTGTGATGGATATACTGGATGTAATTCTTTCTTTTGAGGAAGAAAAAACGGTTTTCATTGACGGCTATGAATATCTTATGCAGTATCCTGAATTTAGTGATATTAATAAAGCACAGGCTATGTTCAGGGCGTTGAATACAAGATATTTATCTAAAATCCTCAATATGCCCATTGACAGAAACGGGATAAAAGTTCTTATTGGCAGGGAAACAGCGGACAGCGACATAGAAAATTGTAGTTTGCTTACTATAAGGTATGGCCTGTTTGGATCTCCAATGGGATCATTAGGTATAATAGGTCCAAGAAGGATGGCATATTCAAGAGTAATAAGTAAATTAAATTATACTGCGAGTAAACTTGGCGATATTATGAAAAAGCTCTTGCTTGAATAGGCAGGAAGAAAAAAATGAAGACACGGAAAAAAACAAAATATACCGAAAAAGAGCTGAGGAAGCTGGAAGAAAAATCCGGTTTATGCGATGAAAGGCATGATCAGCTTTTAAGGCTGCATGCAGAGTTTGATAATTTCAAGAAGAGAACTGCAAGAGAATATGAATCTCTTGCTAAATTTGCAAATGAGAAATTAATCAATGAGATATTGCCTGTTGTTGATAATTTTAAAAGAGCAGTAGACTCAGCAGATAAGGTAAGTAATATCAAAGATCTCAAAAAGGGTATTGAATTAGTTCTAAAGCAATTTGAGGATATTTTGAGACAAAATGGGCTGGAAGAAATCAGGTCTCATGGTACTCAATTTAATCCTGATAAGCATGAAGCGATTATGCAGGTAGAAACTGATAAATATCCTGAAGACACGGTAGTTGAAGAAGTTAGTACAGGTTACAAGCTGCATGGAAAGGTTATAAGGCCGTCTCTTGTAAAGGTGTCAAAAAAACAAAATAAATAATGGAATAAAAAAGGAGGACTAGTAATGGGTAAAGTAATAGGTATTGATTTAGGAACAACTAATTCCTGCATGGCAGTTATGGAAGGGGGGAAACCTGTTGTCATTGCTAATGCAGAAGGAAGCAGAACTACTCCGTCTGTTGTAGCAATATCTAAAACAGGGGAGAGGTTAGTTGGACAAATTGCTAAAAGGCAAGCAGTGTCAAATCCGGAGAATACAATAAGCTCAATAAAAAGGAAGATGGGTCAAAAAGTAAAGGTAAAAGCCGGTGATAAGGAATATACACCTCCTGAAATCTCTGCCGCAATACTTCAGAAATTCAAACATGACGCAGAAAGTTATTTAGGAGATAAAGTTGAAAAAGCGGTTATTACTGTTCCCGCATATTTTGATGATAGCCAGAGACAGGCTACCAAGGATGCTGGAAAGATTGCAGGCCTTGAAGTACTTAGAATAGTAAATGAACCGACTGCGGCTGCTCTGGCATATGGGCTTGATAAAAAAAAGGAACAGATTATTGCAGTGTACGATCTCGGCGGCGGAACATTTGATATATCCATACTTGATATTGGAGATGGAGTTTTTGAGGTTAAGGCAACCAATGGTAATACGAAATTAGGCGGAGATGATTTTGATCAGAAAATCATTGACTGGCTGGTCAGCGAATTTAAAAAGTCCAATGGTATGGATTTGAGTAATGATAAGATGGCGATGCAGAGATTGAGAGAAGGCGCTGAGAAGGCAAAAGTAGAGCTTTCTACTGCTCAGACAGCAAACATAAACCTTCCATTCATAACAGCGGATCAAAGCGGACCAAAGCATCTGGATATAACACTTAGGCGTGCACAGTTGGAAAAACTGACACAGGAGCTTGTAGACAGCACGATTGGTCCGTGTAAACAAGCGCTGGCTGATGCAAAAATGGAAACAAAGGATATTGATCATGTAATATTGGTTGGCGGGCAGACAAGGTCTCCAAAGGTTCAGGAAGTCGTAAAGAAGTTTTTTGGCAAAGAACTTTATAAGGGTGTTAACCCGGACGAGGTTGTTGCTGTTGGAGCTGCTATACAGGCCGGTGTGCTTTCAGGAGATGTTAAAGATATAACGCTTCTTGATGTTACTCCTCTTTCTCTCGGGATCGAGACATTGGGGGGAGTTTGCACAAGACTTATAGAAAGAAACACAACTATTCCAACAAAGAAATCTCAGATATTCAGCACTGCTGCGGATAATCAGCCTGCTGTAAACATACATGTGCTGCAGGGAGAGCGGGAAATGGCGCAGTATAATAAAACTCTTGGCAGGTTTGATCTGGTAGGTATTCCTTCTGCTCCGCGCGGAGTGCCTCAAATAGAAGTAAGTTTTAATATTGATGCAAATGGAATAACACATGTGTCTGCCAAGGATTTAGCTACAAGTAAGGAACAGTCAATTGTAATAAAATCCTCTGGGGGTTTGAGTGAAGAAGAGGTGGAAAAAATGGTTAAGGATGCAGAAGCTCATGCAGAAGAGGATAAGAAGAAAAAAGAGGCAGTTGAAGTTCACAATCAATTGGATTCCTTGATTTATACAACAGAGAAATCTCTGAAGGACCATGGAGACAAGATAGATTCGTCTGAGAAAGACAAGATACAATCTGCTCTGGACGAAGCTAAAAAGGCTTTGGAGGCTAATGATATTGAGCAGATGAAAAAGACTTCTGAAAGCCTGCAGCAAGCTGCTCATAAGCTGGCTGAGGTTATGTATCAGCAAGCTGCAAAACAGCAGCAGGCAGGAGCAGAAGACCAGGCTCAGACAGGACCAAAGCAGGAAAAGAAAAAGTCTGATAAAGAAGAGGATGTAATAGATGCGGACTATAAGGTAGAGGATGAGAAAAAGCACTAAATTCGAAGCACGAAATACGAAACAATATCGAATTACCAAAATACAAATGTTCAAAACAATGTTTAGAATTTTAAATTTGTTTCGAGTTTCGGATTTAGAATTTCGGATTTTACTTTTAATCTAAGCTTAGGATTGAGAGGTAATTAGTAGTGGCTGGTAAAAGAGACTATTATGAAATACTTGGTGTTGACAAGCACGCTGCAATAGATGGGATAAAGCGCGCTTATAGGAAACTCGCACATAAATATCATCCTGACAAGAATCAGGGGAATAAAGAGTCTGAAGAAAAATTCAAAGAAGCATCTGAAGCTTATGCAGTACTGAGTGATCCTCAAAAAAGGGCAACCTATGATCAGTTTGGTCACAGCGGGTTAGAGGGAGGAGGTTTTAGCGGATTCAGAAATGCCTCAGATATATTCAGCAGTGATGTATTCAGTGATTTTGGGGATATATTTGAAGGATTTTTTGGCAGAGGCTCTCAAGGCACAGGGGGAAGAGGAGCACATAACAGAGGAGAACATCTTAGATATGACCTGCAGATTACCTTAAAGGAAGCTGCCTTTGGTATAGATAAAAGGATACGTATCTCCAGACCACAAACATGTGAGGTGTGTAATGGATCTGGCGCCAAAAAAGGAACAAAACGCATCAATTGTCTTCAATGTGGAGGCGCGGGACAGGTAAGCTATTCTCAGGGATTTTTTAGTATAAATAGAACATGTGATAGATGTGGCGGAGAGGGCACGATAATAACGAATCCATGTGAGGCTTGCAGAGGCACTGGAAGAGTAAATAAACCTCGTGAACTTACTGTTAAGATACCTTCTGGAGTTGATACAGGTTCCCAATTAAAGGTCAGAGGAGAAGGGGAAGCAGGCACAAGAGGTGGAAGCCCGGGAGACCTATACGTAGTAATTCATGTAGAGGATGATGAATTTTTCACTCGGCATGATGATGATATACTGTGTGAAGTTCCTATAAGCATAACGCAGGCAGCACTTGGTGCAGAGATAGAAGTTCCTACTCTTAAAGGTAAGGCAAAGATGAAGATTCCCCCAGGCACACAGTCTGGAAAAGCATTCCGCTTGCGCGGACAGGGTATTCCAAGTCTGCACGGATATGGTAAAGGAGATGAACTCATTAGAGTTATAGTTGAAATACCTGTAAAACTGAATAATGAGCAGCAAGGACTTCTCAGAAAGTTTGCTGAGATAAGCGGCGAGCATTTAACTCCTATACGCAGGAGCTTTATAGAGAAGCTTAAATCTAAGTTTGGCGGGTAAGCTTACTGCTCCAATAAAAACTATTCTTGCCATGATTTTTCTCTCAACAGTTAACTTACATTCTTATCTTGTGCTCATAATATTATGAAACTAGATTGTTGTAAATAATTTTATTTTATCCAAAGAGGAACTATCTATTTTAACAATCTTTACATTCTCGCCTCTTTGTCCCCAGATATTTGGATCTGTTGGGCCAAAAAGCGCTACTGTTTTAACACCAACTGCTGCAGCAAGATGAGTAATGCCTGAATCATTTCCTATGTACCAGTTACATCTGGCAATTAATGAAACTAGATTAACCAGTTCAATATGTTTAGCAATCACAAACTTTTCATCAAGCAAAAGGTTTTTACATTCTCCTATAATTTGTTCATCTGCCTCTCCACAGATAATTAAAACTTTACCATATTTATCCATCCACCAGTTTATTACGTCTGCAAAGTTCTGAACATTCCAGCATTTTGCTATAGAACCACTACCAGGATGAACAGCTAACACTTTATCCACCAATTTATTATCAGCAAAAAAACTGTTTGCCCAGTTCTTGTGTTCATCTTTTAAGAATATTTGTGGACGATTAATATCAATTTTTATTCCGAGGTTTTTTACAGGGATTAATAGATAATCTATGATATGCTGTTTTGTTTGAGTATCAGGAAAAGGCTTATGAAAAACAATTTTCTTTTTATTTACTCTTTCTAAATTTTTCTGAAAGATACCTTCTTTATCAGGGATGTAGGCTAATATCAAATCAAAAGATTTAAAATAATCTTTCATTATGCTAACGTTACCTCCCTGCAGGAAAAATTGACTTATAGCAGCCTGATCTATAGAACATGCAGAATTTGCATAAAACTCGTTTTCTACCAGTTTAAAAAATCTGGGATGCGTCATTACTTCAATATAGGAGTTTGAGTAGCGTTTTCGGAGAGCATATATGGCGGGTAAAGCTAATACAAAATCCCCAATCCCTCCACCTCTTATGATGAGGATACGGCCAGAATTCATGTTTTTTTAACCGTCTTTTCTCCAAACCCTCTTCAATAAATCGGCAAAAGAAGTAATTATTTCTCTTGCATCTTCTTTTATAAGGAAATTTGGGTCTCCACCTGCTATAGATTCCCAACCTGTTCCCATTAGAAAGTCTTTATACTTTGAGACGATAGTATTTGTTTTTGCATCCTTTAATTTTATTTCCAACAGGATTTTTGTTTTGCCAAAGCCCAGAAAACCAAGATGAGATCTCCATGACTGGTTTCCATAATCAACGGCGAAATTGGATGTAACTTTTAACACATCAGGTTTGTTTAGCACATTTTTATCGTATGTAACACGTTTGAAAAGACCGGCTCTCTCAAAAACTATACCAATTTGGCCTTTTATATATTTCTGAATTATTTGATCGTCCGCTGTTAGGTTTTCACCGTTTTTTTCTGGCCTCTGTATATATGCTATTTCATAATTTTTAAGCTTAACGCGTGGATTTATATAGAATTTTGCATCTGGCTTATAGGAATTTCTAATAAGACATCTTTGCGTGGAACATCCAGAGATAAATACGGCAGGCAATAAAAGACACAGACAAAGAAGAAAAGTCCTGAATCTGAAATTTATCATTTTATTTTAACCAGTACTCTCCTTGTTCTTGGCCCATCAAATTCGCAGAAATAGATAGACTGCCATGTCCCAAGCACAAGGTGTCCATCATCTATAAAAACTGTTTTGTTGCAGCCTACTATACTTGACTTTATATGAGCTGGAGAATTGCCCTCCATATGGTGATATCTACCTTCATAAGGAACACATCTGTCCAGCCCGTATTCTAGATCCCTCAGAACATCCGGATCAGCTCCCTCGTTTATAGTAACACCAGCTGTAGTATGAGGAATAAATATATGACAGAGTCCACTACTTATTCCAGATTCTTTAACTCTATTTTCAATATCTGAAGTAATACTAATAAATTCTTCCCTTTTATGACTCTTAACAGATAATTCAAAAATCATAAAATCAACATAACACACAAGTAATTGTTTTTGCAAATTCTTTGCAGCATTGGTAGAATTGCGAATATGGATACAGTCTTAAGTTCCTTAAATCCTGCTCAAAAAGAAGCTGTTATATATCATAATGCTCCGCTTCTTATACTGGCTGGGGCCGGCAGCGGCAAGACACGCGTACTGACTCATAGAATTGCATACTTTATTAAGAAAGGTGTAAGTCCCTCTACCATAATAGCAGTAACATTTACAAATAAGGCTGCAGAGGAGATGCGGAAACGTATCAGCTCTCTTGTAGAATCTTTTAAAAGGGAATTGTGGATAGGCACATTCCATTCTGTTTGTCTTAGAATTCTGAAGAGCGAAAAGATAGTGCCGGATTTCATAATATATGATGAAGCAGACCAAACTAATCTCGTAAAGGAATGCATTAAAAGATTGAATTTAAGCGATAAACAATTTCGACCTAAAGCCGTTCTGGAAAAGATAAGCAGAGCAAAGGATGCACTTCTTGATATTGATGAATATAGCGAATTTTGCGGGAATTTTTATGAGAAAAAAGTTGCTGATATTTACAAAGAATATCAAATACGCCTTAAAGAAATAAAAGCCCTTGATTTTGGAGATCTTATAATGAACACAGTTAAGATATTTAATGACTTTCCTGATATTCTGGATAAGTATCGTAGTAAATTCAGGCATATTTTTGTTGATGAATATCAGGATACAAACCATGCTCAATATGAACTAATTCGGCTTCTTGCTGTTGGATGCGCAAGTATATCTGTTGTAGGAGATCCTGATCAATCAATATATAAATGGCGAGGAGCAGATATTTCTAATATCATGAATTTTGAAAGGGATTTTGCAGGAGCTAAGATAATAAAGCTTGAGGAGAATTATCGTTCAACACAGGCGATTTTATCTGCAGCAAATAGTGTGATTAAAAATAACACAAATAGAAAAGAAAAAAGTTTGTGGACTCGTAATCTTGAAGGAGCTAATCCAATATATTATCAAGCGTATGATGAAATAGAAGAAGCAAAGTTTATCTCAGAACAAATAAAAAATTTGCTTATAAACAACAATAAAACCTATAAGAATATTGCAATATTCTATCGTGTACACGCATTATCAAGACTGCTCGAAGATAGTTTCAGACGCGAAGGCATACCATATAAAATAATTGGCGGAGTAAGATTTTATGATAGAAAAGAGGTTAAGGATATACTTGGATATTTGAGAATGATATCCAACCCGAACGATTTGATTAATATAAAAAGAATTATCAATCTGCCTCCAAGAGGTATTGGAGACACAACGTTAAAAAAGCTGGAGAAGTCTGCGAAAGAAAAGAAGCTACCCCTATTCAGCATCTTGGATAAGATTGCTAACGTTTCTGATCTAACTTCAGGAACAAAGAACAAGATAAAAAATTTTGTGAATATTATTAAAAAATATCAGACTTTTAAAGGAAGTATCACTAAAATGGCAAAAGATCTAATAGCAGAGATAAATTATACAGGTTACCTTCATAGTACAGACCCAAGCACTGCGAATGAAAGAGAGGAGAATGTCTTTGGGGTTGTTTCTGCAATTGCAGAATATGAGGAAAAAACACAGAATCCACTGCTTAGAGATTTTTTAGATCAGGTTGCACTTCTCTCTAATGTTGATAACTGGGATTCTGAAAGTAATGCAATTACATTAATGACTGTTCATGGCGCTAAGGGATTGGAATTTCCAGTCTGTTTTATGGCAGGAATGGAGGAGGATATTTTCCCGCATATAAATTCTTCACTCGAGACAAGTGACCTTGAAGAAGAAAGACGTCTTTGCTATGTAGGTATGACAAGAGCAAAGGAAAAGCTGTATCTCTCGTCAGCTTTAAGAAGAAGGCTTCACGGCACATGGAGAAATACCGTAACATCAAGATTTATAGACGAAATTCCTGACAATTTATTGGTTAAAACATATAAAAGAACCAGTTTAGATAAATCTGCTTTCTCCTCTCAGAATAACTTCACAGATAATAGTCTAAGATATGAAAGCTTAGAAGATGATGCCTATGCATATAAGGTAGGGCAGAGAATTATGCATCCAAAATGGGGACGAGGAACAGTTGTCAGTAAAACCGGGCGTGGAGATAAGACAAAGCTTACAGTTCATTTCTGGAAGGAAAATATTAGAAAAACCTTATTAGTTAAATATGCGAATCTGAGGAATGAATAGTTCTGTAAATCTCCAAAATGCGCTTTGCATTGTGTTCCCATGTATAAGAATTTGATACCTTATACCTTGCATTAGAGCCCAATCTTTTCCTGAGCGCAGGGTCGCTAAAGAGTTTTGTAATGTTGTTTGCAAGCTGTTCTTGATCCCCGGGTTTGATTAATAATATTTCTTTTTCATTTTCAAAGAATCTATTCATTTGTCCTTGTGCTGGGGCAATAGTAGGTTTAGCCATTGCCATATATTCAAAAATTTTAACGGGGGAGCTATAAATACTCATATTGGGAAGAACTGTTATATCCATTGCTGCAATATATGCCGGTATATCATTATGTGAAACAGCGCCAGTAAAAGTAACAATATTCTCTAATTTATTATTTTTAACAAAATTTTTTAATTTATGTTCTTCAAATCCCTCTCCAACTATAAGGAAGTGAATATCCGGTATTTGCTGTTTGCATTTTTCTGCTGCATCAAGAAATAGAGAGAGGCCCTGTCTTTTACTGAGACTTCCAACAAATCCAACAATTTGTTTTTTTTCAAGTTTATATTTTTTTCTAATGGGACTTCCAGATATCTCTGGATTGAATTTTTCGGAATCTACACCATCAGGGACTTCAAAAACCTTGCTTTTATCTACCCCTTTTCTGATAACATAGTCTCTAAGATTATCTGTCGTTATAATTATTGCTCCAGCACTTCTGAATATATTGTTTTCCACATATCTGGCTAAAGGTCTGAAATTTAATCTCCGCTTAGGACCCCACAAAAGTGCTGCATTAACCTCTAATATAAAAGGTATGTTGAATTTTTGAGCTAACTTCATCCCTGCGCTTCCATAAAGCTCATATCGTTCATAGATTAAATCAGGCTTTGCGTTGTTAAATAGGATCCTGGCTTTTTTGTAGAGCTTGCTGCTTGTAAAGGTCATTCTTAGATCAGAACCCAATTTCTTTGATGTAAATGGTGATACTTCGTGGATCGTATATTGACCATTTTCATGGTTTTTCGCGCCCTTATTTGTTGTGATCGCAAATACTTCATGATTCAATTTAATTAAAGCATTAATAACTTCGCGTATATGAATGGAAGCGCCCTTTACTCCCATTAATGGAATTTGGCTGTCTTCACAGATGTATGATATCTTCATATAATCAGAACCTGTTTATTTTAAACCTTCCTTCATCTATCATTTGAGCAAGTTTTTTCTTCACTAGATACTTTATCCATTTTCTTGTAACGGGCACTATAGCCACTAATCCAATAAAGTCTGTGATTAAGCCAGGGGTGAGCAAGAGAAGTCCTCCTGCCAGTATCATTATTCCATCCAAAATTTCTTCCTTTGGCATAATACCAACAGAAAGCTGGTTTTGAACCTCTCTAATTACTGTTAATCCCTGCCATCTTGCAAGTGAAGCGCCGGAAATACCTGTTGCAATAACAATTAAAATTGTATTTAAGAGACCAATGTGATGACCGATTTTTATTAGCAAAACCAGCTCCGTCATCGGAAGCAACGTAAAGAGCAGAAGCAGGTAGAAGAACATAACTAGAGGTCATCTTTTATAGTTTTCAAAGTATTCATCTCTAACATAGTTGCGGATTTTCAGACGGTCTTCATACAAAATAGATATAAATTCTATCCCGCATACATCTCTTTTGAAGTCTATCCAGGCAACTTTGCCAACAGTGTTAATGTCTTCCTTCTTTTCGCCATGAATTGAAATTATTAGTTTTAATTCCGTTTCTTCTTTTATGCTTGTCTTTAAAAGTTCTTTCAAATCCTCGTTTTCCATGCATAGTCCTCCTTCACAGATGTCTTTTGTATGCCCACTGTATTTTAATTCAACAGAATCTAACAGGTCATATTGAACAGGAATTTCTTTATCAAGCTTAATAATCCCATATTTTACCCTAAAGGCTTTCTCAAGTCTGATATACTCTCTTCTATTTTTTTGTGTATCTTTTCTCCAAAACATATATTTATCCTATTTTATCTAACTTAACTCTCCTAAGTAAAAGAGTGTACAAATTCTCCGTTTTTTCAACCATTCTGTCAATACTAAAGTTTAGCACTCTTTTCTCTGCCTCTTCTCCCATCTTTTTTGCCAGTTCTTGATTATTAATTAGATTGAGACTATATAAAGCCAGGTCCTCAGGAGATTGAGGCGGGATGATAAAGCCTGTTTCTCCATGTTTTACAACTTCACTATTACCTCCAACGTCTGTTACAACAACAGGTTTTCCAGCAGCCATTGATTCTAGAACTGTTATTGAGAATCCCTCTCTTAAAGAAGTCAGAACAGATATATCAGACATTGCAAGAATTTGTGGAATGTCCTCTCTCAAACCTGTAAATATTACATTTTTGCTAATCCCTAAATCGTCTGAGGCAGTTTTTAACTGGCTTTCTAATGGGCCGTCACCTACAACTAAAAATTTTACGTTTGGTTTTTTCTTTCTTATTATTTGAGCTGCCTTTAAAAAGTAAACGTGTCCTTTCTGCTGCTGCAAGCGTCCTATTATAGTTATAATTTTTTCATCTGGTTTTATCCCAAATTCTTCCCTTTTTTTGTTTATATTCACATAAGTTTGAAATTTTGAAATATCAACTCCATTATAAATTGTAATAATTTTATCTTCAGATATCCCTATTTTTTTAACATAAAAATCTTTGACTGCATCAGACACAGCAATAATTTTATTTGTAATTCCTGCTAATACTCTGTCACTCAATCTCTGGGGAAATTTCTTCCATGAATCAATATTGTGTTCATTAGTTATTATTACTGGTATTCCTGCTAATTTAGCAGCAATTCTTCCTGCAAGGTTCGCTCTATACAGATGAGTATGAACAATGTCTATTTGCATCTTTTTCATAAGGCGTGCCAGTCTCAATATACCTGCTATGTATTTCCCGTCAAAGTCCAGTCGTGCTCTCATTCTAAACTTGATAATAGGAATACCTAAAGATTCCATAATATCTGCCAGTTTATCCCGTTTAAAAAGACAGCACAGATAAACCTTATATTGACACTTATCTAATCTTGGAAGTATGGATGTCAGTGTTCTTTCAACACCACCCATTTCAAGAGAAGGGACTATGCGGAGAATTCTAACTGGCTTTTTCATAGCAGCGTCATTGTATAGACAAGTACTAATTTGGTCAAGCCAAGTGATAAACTGAAGTAAAAATGGATATCGATAAAAGAATGTGTCTTGAAATTTAAGAAGAAGTTTTTATTTCATCAATAAATCGAGAAAGAGCGGTTTCTGTTTCCTTATCGTTTGAGATAAATTGTATCCCAATATTGTAATCTTCTTTTTTCTGTAAGCGCCAGACTGTCTGTCCATTTATTTCTAAATATTTTTTGACATCCAACACAGGAATTCTTACTTGAAGTTTTATATCTTCTTTTATTTCGGAGTCATTTGTATCCTCATGCTTTGGTAGCGTTATACAGATCCCACCAAGGCTTATATCTTTTGTATAGCCATAGTATACAACCAGATGTTTTTCCGAATCTTTTTGCAATCTTAACTCAACAGCTTCATCAACGGCATATCGCGAATATTTCCTTCGCTCTTGATTCATATCACTTTCTTTCTCAGGAGGTTTTTCCTCCATAGCAATTAGTTTTATTATGTCTTCTGAAGATGTAGCACTCATCAAGTCATCCCTGAAAGCTTTTTCTCCAAGAAGGCGGGATATTCTGGCTAGAGTTTTCAAGTGCGGACAAATTTCTCTATTTGGAGAAATAATCATAAAGAAAAGATTTACAGGCTTATTATCAATTGCATCAAAGTTTATGCCTTTTTTTGATCTTCCAAAAACGATAATTTTTTCTTTAATAGAAGATGTTTCTGCATGCGGGATAGCAACTCCATTCCCTACCGCAGTGCTGCCATGTGCTTCTCTCTCTAAAATAGCTTTATGCAGTGTATTTTCTGAATTGGCAAACCCTTTTTTTATTATCGGAGATATTAACTCTTTAATTGCATCTTCTTTTTTATCAGATGAAAGATCAAGAAGAACTAACTCTTTTCGCATGTAATCAGAAAGACTCACTTATTCTCCTGCTTTCTTATGTTACACATTTATTCTAAGTTTATAAGAAGATATCAACAACAGGAATTATATGGGTAGGTAATGGGTATATAAAATACCCGTTAAATGGTTTGGAGGAAAGAAACTAAGTTAATATCTTTTTTACGTATTCCCATTTTATGTCTGATATTTTTGCGGTGTTTTTCAACTGTCTGGTAAGAAATATTTAAAAGCCCGGAAATCTCTTTGCTTGTGAGCCTGCCTTTTATCATATTGCAGATTTCAATTTCCCTTGGAGTCAGATTAAGTCTTTTCCCTCTTATTTTACGGCCAAACGAAGACACCAATTCCCCTAAATGGTTTTTTAATAAATCAACATATTTACCGGCGGTCTTCTCTAATTTAAGTTTTTCTAAAATCGGAAACAATAATTCATTTACATTAGCCGCTATATCATTTTTTATTTTTCTTTTTTCCACTTCAATCTGCGCTATGATTTCGCTGAGCGCAATGTTTTTTTGTTCTAAAGCCGATTTTTGTCTCTGCAATTTTGCTGCCGTCTCTTTCAACGTCTTCTCTGTCCCCTTACGCTCGGTGATGTCCCAAGAAATACCCAATAGCCCAACGATGTTGTCCCGTTCATCCCTAGCAGGACACTTGACTGTGTATTCAATGCATTCTTTTCCATTTATGACACGTTTATCTTCTATTTCTTCTGTTTTTCCGGATTTGATAATCCTTTCATCATCTGCTCTATATTTCTCAGCTAGTTCCTTTGGAAAGAAATCATAATCTGTTTTTCCTGCGATTTCTTCACGCCTGATTTTTTTGTCTCGTACAAAGCTTTCGTTACAAGAGATAAAAACCAAATTGCTGTCCAATAAAAATACCTTCTGAGGAAGATTCTCAAGAAGTGTTTTGTACTTGTTTTTACTATTACGCAGCTCCTCCTCTGTGAGTTTGCGTTCAGTGATTTCCTTTTCAAGTTCTGCTGTACGACTATCGACTATGTCTTCCAGATGATCGCGGTACTTTTTTAATTCCTTCTCTATCCTCTTGCGTCCTGTAATATCTCTGACTGTCGCCTGCAGGAAAGTTTTTTCTCCGATAGTCATTCTTGTCAGCAAAACGGAGCAAAAGAAGTCCTTGCCATTCCGCTTTTTGTGCGTCCACTCAAAAAAGTTTGACCCTTTTTTCATTGCTATGCCAATCATTTTTTTTGCTTTATTTGCGGAGGTTTGTCCGTCCGGCTGAAACTCTGGAGAGTACTTCCACGGAGGCGCAGAAATAAACGTTTCTTCATCTTTCACGCCAAACAGTCCAAGCGTGGCAGTATTCCCTGAAGTAAAATTCCAAGATGGCGGAGCAAGTGTCATTATTGCGTCACGTGAAGTTTTAAATAAGAGCCGATATCTTTCCTCGCTTTCCCGCAGAGCTTCTTTCGCACTTTTTAATTCGAATATATTCGTCATCGATACACCTCCGCTGTTAGCTGTGCAAGTCTCGTTTCTGAGAATTCATTAATGATAACTTGTTTTCCTTTTCTTGCCATTTCTAAGGCTTTCTCCATATTGTTTATTGCTTCAAAAATAGCATTGGCTAAAGCTTCAGGATTATGAGGAGGAACTAATACACCGGTAATTCCGTCCTGAACAATTTCAGGAATACCGCCTGCGTTAGTTGAAACAACAGGTTTTTCCATAATAAGTGCTTCCTTGATTACAGCAGGGGATCCTTCAACAGAAGACGAGAGTACAAATATATCAATCCCTGAGAGAATTTGGGGTATACTCTCTCTTTTACCTGCGAATATAACGTAATTACTTAATTTCATTTTTTGAACCATGCTTTTAAGTTGCGATTCAAGAATTCCATCTCCAACAATCAGCAATTTAATATTCCTGAATTTTTCAATAATAATCTTTAGTGCCTCAAACATATTAGGATAATCTTTATGCTCTCTTAATCTTCCTACCATTCCTAAAACAACAGTATCAGGTAAGATTCCAAACTCGTTACGTATTTTCCCACTATCAAACTCGCCCTTAAACTTTTTTGTGTCTATAGAACTATGAATAGTGATGATTTTATTCTCGGAAATGTTATTTTCATCAATTAGCTGTCTTTTTATTACTTCAGCCACTGCTATTATTCTATCTGTCCATTCTTTATAAAGTTTATTGTTTATCCAGTTGTTTTTTATTCTTGTGAAATTATGGCGTGTGCGGATAATTTTGCATTGACCGGACAAGCCAAATAATCTAACAGCCAAGACACCAATCCAGTGGTCTGATGAACGGTGTGTGTGCAAGATATCAACTTTATGAGTTTTTAAAAACCGTGACAGTTTCCATATAACTACCGGGTTAAATTTCCATCTGCCTATTTTAAGAGACAATAACGGGATATTATACGAACCTGCTTTTTTACATAATGGACTTGACGGAGATACAGCTAAAATTATTTTAAACTGCTTACTGTTAAGCGATCTGCTGATTGAGAATATTCTCTGCTCTATCCCGCTCCAAACCTCACCTGCGTCTATGTGTAAGACAGTTCGTAATTTAGACAAAACTTTCAGCATCTATTTTATTTTTCCCCTTCTAATTCTTTCAATTTGTTTTCTATAACAGATGGAGATGGTAATTGCTTTAATAATTTAGCAGGTAACTTTCTTGTTAAATAATACTTTGCTACACCTACAGGCTTTTTTATGTTCCTTAATGAGTACTCAACAACAATATTGTCTTTCTTTTTGCAGAGAATAAGTCCTATAGACGGATTTTCATCTTGCAATTTAACTTTATCATCCAGAAGATTAAGATAAAAATTCATCTTTCCAGCATATTCTGGAATAAATTTGCCTATTTTTAAATCAATAGCAACCAGACATTTTAAATAGCGATGATAAAATAGTAAGTCAATGAAATATTCACTTTCGTTAAGCATAATTTTGTATTGGCTTCCGATAAAAGCAAACCCAATTCCAAGTTCCAATAAAAAACTTTTAATATTTTCTAAAAGTTTTTTCTCTAATTCTTTTTCTTTAATATCATCAGATATTTCAAGAAAATCAAGCATGTAGGTATCTTTTATGATAGGCTCAGCTTTCTTCAATATCTTAATTGGTAGCGTGCTATCAAAATTATGAGCTTTTTTATCTATCAAAAATCGTTCAAAGGATTTTGATTCTATTTGATGAACTAGAATGCTTCGACTCCACGAACTTCTAATACCCATTCGCAAATAATATTCTCTCTGATAATTGTCATTAAGTTTTTCTAGAATGACAATATTCTGTCCCCAGTGAATTTCTCGCACAAGTTGTGCGAGTTTTGGATTATTCTTGTAGGTAAGGTAAAACTTCCTCATTCGATCTAAATTTGCATAAGAAAAACCGCTATTTTTGGGGAACTCCTTTTGCAAATCTTCCGCAAGTTGCTGAATTATTTTTTGCCCCCAGCCTAATTTTTTTTGTTTGTCAACAATAGATTTGCCTATGTCCCAATAAAGACTGATAAGTTCCTTATTGACTGCTCTATATGTCTGATACTGAGTTTGCTTTATCTTGCTTTTTAAATCATTAAGAAACTTAATATATTCTTTGTTTTTAGTCATTGTTTTTTACCTAAAATATTCCTTCTGTCATTGCGAGTCCCGATAAATATCGGGGTGAAGCAATCTCATCTTTTGGAACTGTCTTGTTGTTCCATATTTGAGACTCCTCGCAATATCATTCGTTCTTCTTTGTGCTAACTTGTATTTCATTGCCTACTCGCCCATAGCCAAAGAGCAGGTAAAGCAAAGAATAAACCAATTTGTTTTAGTAAAAGCAAAATTAATCCAAATTGACCCATTTCTATACCTGCCGATGGTGTAACAAGAGGAACGTTTCCAACAAGTCCAAACATACGAAACGTTCTCTTTTCATAAGTTTTCTTAATATAATCGACAAATGTATAACTTTTGGATATAGGTTCTTTTTTTACCTTTGTGATTTCTTTTCCAATATTACCACGATTAAACTTATCTACCAATGTGTTTACTTCGTTGATACTTACTTGATAGCGACTGTCTAATTTCTGTGCGCTTTTAACATCTGCATTGTGCTTGGGTATTAAACTATTATACTGCAAAACAAGGTTTTTGTGCTCTTGTTGGTCTACAGTAAGTCCCGATTTCGCCTTCTCTTCCGTCTGATTAATTGTTGACTTAATTCTTTGAAGCTTATTGGAAGAACGTTCAATTGAAGAATGGAGGCTATGGAGTGTGTCTTCCATTTGTTTTATTTTAGACTGGCCCTGTTTTAGCTCTAGCGGGGCTATTCGCGAGACATAATTAACTGTTATAGTTCCCGTAGAATAAACAATGTATTGACTCAGCCAGAATGTAAAAAGAGCAATTGAGCCCGATATCAGAATAAGAAGCAACATAGGATAATTTATTTCTCTTGTCCTTAAAAAAGCCAAAGTAGCGACAAATCCAGTATTTGCTATTAACCCCAGTGCTATGGCTCCGACAGGAATAATAAAGAAGAGATAAAAGCCGGTTATATCATAGAAGCGATTCAAATATGCTATCAAGAGTCCACATAAGGCTCCTCCAATTAATAACAGAGGAAATCCTAAACTTTTTTTAAGTAATAAATGTGGTGAATAACAAAATATATACTTACACTTTGAGCATGTAACTTTTAAATTACCTTTATTTGTAGGGACCCTTATTCTTTGCTTACAACCAACACATTTTATGATTGTTTCATAATTGTCAAACCATCTTCCCATAAAAGATTCTACAAAAGCCGATTTATACCCCATCATAAAATTCTCATTTTATTAAAAAAACTCTCAAAAATAGAAATAAAACTCATAACTTACATCTTCTATTATTGAGTGTCTCGATAGCTTCTATTATGCCATGAATGCTATTCATGTTTTTTAGATAATTTTGAAACAAATTCTTTCATACTTCTTTTAAATTCCAAATTTTTTTATCTTCTTCCGAAGGATGGAAAAGTGAATTTTCTGTCATTCTCACACCTATGTATTGCAAATCACTAAATCTTGCCGTATTAGACACTCTTGCTCTCCATTCCACTTCAAATCTTAAGACTAATATCTTATATTGAGCAAAACCAAGTTCAGTAAGACTTTGCTTAATATATTGCTCAACGTAAGCTATATTACTTGACCATCTATAAGATTTATTTGTGTCTGAGTCTATAAATTGAGCATTTGAGATCCAAAAAGTTCCTTGACTTACCTTGTTCCACTTTTCAGGAGAAGATGAAAGCAAGGCTAGAGTTAATGGACTCTCAGAGGGCTTTTCTGAAAGTCTAACCTTCGTGAAATATTCATCGTACTTTTCTACTATTTTCCTTCGGATATTTTCTTTATGATATAAGCAATCCTCTCTTTTTTGAGTAAAAAACTTATGTGTTGCTTTCTTCATAATTGATTTAATAAATTTATCCTCTAAATGTTTTCTGATTAGTTTTAGATATGATTCAAAATCTTCGTAATCCTCATAAACTGTTATCTTCGTGATGTCTCTGAACTCTCGTTCTGCTGTATCTCTTAATAACTTATCTTTACATATGAAAACAATAGGGTAATTCTTTATGGCGGTCTCTAAGTAGCTCCGTATTGTTTCAAGTATCATTGAGTCACGAAAACCTTTTTCTGCTTTTTTGGGATCATTGTCGAATGGAGGCAACCTCCAAATTGCCCGATTAACTATGTCTTTCCAATCAATATTGTCAAGAGGCGTTGGAAGTATTTCTCCGCCCTTTTTCTCTAACCATATCTTAAAATTATTTTTTAAAGAGCTTTTTATTCTCTCTTTCGTCAATCTGTAGGAATAATTTTTTTTAGTTAGCTCATTTATTTTGGCAAAATGGCCTGAAATTGTTTTTAACGCAGAGACCCCATGACTAAATTGTTGGTATAAAATCTCCCCCACAACTACTTCTGGCAATTTTAACTCAAACTGAAAATCCACAATGTACTTATTCCAAAATGTATCAAAATACGGACTAGTTAGTTCGCACTCATTTTTTGCTCGAAGAATATTTGTATCTAAAATCACGACATGTGTGTCTGAAAATTCTTTTTTTACCATGGCCATAATTTATTCATCTAACTCATTTACATCCGAATTGTCTTTGTAAAAATCTGTCCGCATTATAACAAAACCCAACTATTATACGAAGTCATCTAAAACGAGATTGCTTCAGCTGCGCTTCGCAATGACGGTGATTGATTATGAGCATGAACATTTATTTCTTGCCAGAAATTTCAGATGCGAATGCCTTCTTAATGTATTCAAAGTATATCTCTTTATTCTCACTATTCTCTGGTAGGGTCTCGCTTGTAATAGCTTCCAGTATCTTATTTTTCATTTTTCCTATTAGAGGTGATGGGGAAAGATTAAATTTATCCATTAACTCATCTCCGGTGATTGGAAATTTGGATTCTTTTGCTGAAATCAGCTTCTCACATCTCCCCTCAAGTTCAGATAATTCTTGCAGCTTCCTGGCAACTCTCTCCTTCTTGTATGATGTTATATCTGCCTTAGAAATACTGAGAATATCTGAGAGCTTATCCCCCATCTTGGTTGCAAACCGTCTCACTGCAGTGTCTGTCCATAGAGAAGTATAAAGATTTGCTCGCATATGCTTCCTGATTAAAAAGCATATGTGCTTGCGATCCTGATTGGAGAATCTGAGTCTTGTAAGGATTCCCCATGCCATCTTAGCGCCTAAATCTTCATGTCTATAAAAATGCACATTTTTCTCGCCTATTGTTCTTACGTATGGTTTCGCTATGTCGTGAAGCAGTGCAGTCCATCTGATTTTCTCATCTAAAGGGCAATTTTTAACAACTTTTACTGTATGCATCCATACGTCCTTATGATGAAGCTGGCTATCTTCATGCAGGTTCTTCAGAGGAACAAGTTCTGGTATGAAGTAGTTAATCACTTCGTTTTTCATCAAATTTTCCAGCGCTAGTTCCAAATGATTGCCAAGTAATAGCTTAGTCATTTCATCTCTTATTCTTTCACTCGAGAGGTTCAGCAGTCTGTAAGCGTTCTTTTTTAAGGATGAGCGAGTCTTCTCTTCAATCTCAAATCCTAATTGAGATTGGAACCTTAATGCTCTTAGAATTCTCAGAGAATCATCTGCAAATGCAGTGTCTGGATTCTTAGGTGTTCTGATTAATTTTTGCTCTAAATCTTCCCTTCCTTTAAAAGGATCAATTATTTTTGAGTCAGAGCCTATCGCTATCGTATTTATTGTAAAATCCCTGCGCTCTAAGTCCTCCATTATATTGCTTCCAAAATCCACATCCGGTTTTCTGCTAATACCTCTGTATATCTCTTTTTTCCTGAATGTTGTAATATGCAATTCAACTTTGTCTATGAATGCGCCGACTGTTCCAAAATTTATGCCGACAGGATATGTTTTTATCCTGCTATTTCGTAGAATTTTGATAATTTCGGAAGGTGTTGCAGAGGTAGCAAAATCGTAATCATTGAGAGGTTTTTCCATTAACAGATCGCGCACTGAGCCCCCAACAAGATATACGGATTTCCCTGCCTGGCTGAAGATTCTAAAAATACTCTGTATTATTCTATTTTCTATTTTTAGCATTACTTTGTCTTTATATATTCCATAATAGGAGTCATCATCTTTAACGGCAAATTTAACAACCGCTGAAATAATCCTAATGTCATGTCTTCCAGTAATTCATGCGGAACCACTGTTGCCTTTAAATGTCCGCCTTTACTTCTTTTTAATCTGACATAGAAAGCAAGTAAGTTCCCATCCTCTCCTGTTATAATATAACCCAAAATTGGTATTTTATTCAACACCTCATCAACAATCTGCATCAGCTCAATTCCAAAAATCATATCTGTTGACTCTTTAACCATATCAATATCGCCTTTGCCTGAAATTCTCATTCTCTCGCCGTCAATATATAGACTTTCTACATTAATTACTCCAGAATTTATTACTGCTTTAGCCGTGGCTGTACTATATTTTATTCCCTCCTCATCCATTTTAGGCAGTCTTAATTTTATTACATCATACATATTAATAAGAGTGAACATTCTAACGAATATATGTTGTTTAGTTAAATATCCATTATTTAATATTATATCTAAATTTCCGTTCAGGTTCTTTTTTATTTCATCAATAGACTTGCCGCGGCTTCTTATATTACCTTCGCAGTCCAGAGTTCCGCTAAATGCAAGATTTTTAATGCCGAACTTTGCAGCCAGTTTTTGGATATTAGCATTTTTTATTTTATATATTGAATCAAATTCAATGCCATATGGGGGAAAAAAATTAAGTTTGCCTGAAAGCTCAGCTTCCCCCTCTGCTAGTCTTAATTTTACCCTATGGATATGCAGTATCCTGTCTTTTATATAGAGTGGCAGATGTGGCGTAACGATTTTTATGTCATCATATATGCCCTTTTCTATTTCAAAGCTTGTCATGTTATTCTCCAAGATAACTTTACCTGTAAAATCAATAGGAATGGCAGGGGTTGAATTTTTGATTGAGACATTTGCAGAGTGAAGATCAAATCCTATCTGTACTCTCTCAACATGAACTCTATTCTGCGAAATTTTATTAACAGCTCTCTTAATATACAAGCTTCCGATTACTCCAATCAGTCTGTAACATATAAATAGGCTAATGAAGATAGAAAATACAATATAAAGAGCTTTCTTAAATTTGGGCATTTCGATTCTCTCTAGCGGTTTATTTATTTATGTACTTAAGCATAATAGAAAAAACAAATTTCAGCATATTTGTATTTTCCTTTACAGGTATTCTTCGCAGCTCAAATATGGTCTCAGTTGTATGATTCATACCTCTTTTTGTTGCACATGCTCCTTTGTACCCGGCTTGAGCAAGAAAATTTTTTGTATTTTCATTGTAATCACCGTATGGATAGCAAAAGTATTTTACCGGCTGGGACAGATTTTCTTCAATAATTTGTTTTGATTTTGTTATTTCGTCCCATGCATCCTCATCTGTTAATCCAGTCATACGTTTGTGTGTACATGAATGAGACCCGAAACTAAATCCAAATGCCATCATCTTCTTTGCATTTTCCCATGACATAAATTTCTCGGGAACCTTTTCTTTGCTTTCATCAAAAGCCATAGTTTTGCCAATTACATCTGTTGTTAAGAAAACCGTACCTGTAAATCCCAGATTTTTCATAATGGGAAATGCGTATGTATAATTGTCAAGATAGCCATCATCAAAGGTTATTACAACAGGTTTTTGAGGAAACTCTTTATTTCTTTTAGTGCTCGCAATGACCTCATCAAGGGAAACGGTCATGTAGTTCCATTTTTTAAGAAGATTCATCTGTTTTTCAAAATCCTCCGGCCTTACGTACAGGCATTGTTCTGTGGCTTTAGAATTGGGATAATTAATTTTATGATAGAAAAGGATTGGTATTCTACTCATAGGTTATTCCTCCATGCTATTATTATTCCAGAATTTGTTTTTTAATATTTCTGCAAGTTTTTCTCCAGCAACACGTATGGAGTATTTTTCTTCAACAGTTTTTCTTCCGTTTATAGCTATTTGCTCCTTAAGTTGGTTGTTCTCAATTAAAACTCTGAGTTTAGTTTCCCATTCATCAGAGGTTCTTGCCAGAAGTCCGTCTTTTTCATCTTCTATAAAATACTTGTTTTCACCTACATCGCTGCATACAGCAGCAATACCTGCGGACATATACTCCAGGGCTTTAAGCCCGCATTTCCCCTTATTCCATTCATTGTCCAGCAAAGGATACACCCCTATATCAAATGTTGTCAATTCAGATGCTATCTCATCGGGTTCCATCCAATCAATCATCTCAACTTTTAAATGCTCACATTTCTTGTAAGCTTCCTTTAGTTTATGGCAATCTTTGGTGCCTATTATTTTAAACATTATATTATGGGTTCTTGCAAGTGATATTAACGGTTTCTTCAACATTATGAGATCATCCTGATATGTTTTTCCGTCGCCAACCCATCCTATTTTAAATTTAGCTCTTTTCTCTGGGCGCGCAGGCTTAAATTTATCTGTATCAATAGCTGTTGGTACAATGTAAACATTATCATTATACTTTTGAGCATACTCAGCCAGAAAGTGACTTCCAACAATAACAACATCCGAAATCTTTAACATGCGGTCTGTGCGCTGCTTACGTCTCAAGAATATTGAATCATCAAAATCAAAAACTACATTTATATTAAACAGTTTTTTATATACCCATAGAAACCTTATAAAGTCTGACTGATAAACAGTTCTTTGAGCATAAATAATAGTATTTTTACGACTTTGGCTTAATTCCCCTATGGTCTTCCTTGCTTCTCTGTATCGTTCAATGCATATGTTTTTTTTGAGTATTGAGCGGGGAGGCATTATGGAAGTAAAAAATCCATGCTTTTTCAATTCCCTGGCATAAAACACACATCTATATCTCGTGCTTGGTATGTTGTAATTGCCCTTTGGGAAAAATACAATTCTGTTAGGCTTATCTTTCTTTTTCATTAATTCCTATACCCATGGACATAGCCATATACAACCAAAACATAAGCCCTATTCTATCTTCGTAAAAGTATCCGGAAATACTGCAAGCTAAAAACCCAATAACTGTCAGAAGAATTGTGAATAATATGTCCTTTTTAAAATAGTCTTCTGTATGTACGTACGACTTGTAAGCACATTTTGCATATCTTGCTAAAAGATACATAAAGGCTAGAAGTCCCACTATTCCGGTCTCTATAAGGATCTGCAAATAGAGATTGTGCGCATCTGATTGCTGGAAATTGCCATGAGGATCAGTAAGATAGAATTTATATTCTGGATGTAGATACATTTTTCTGAATATATTTGGACCGTATCCCACACCTAGAACAGGATGTTTTTTTATAATCTGAAGACTATTATGCCATAATGTTAAGCGGCCAGATAAAGCTCGGTTAATACCTTCTTTAACCTCAAATGTAAATTTTATTCTTTCAGTAACCGGGCCACAAAAAATGGCCAAAAGCAGTAATGCTGCTAAAAATGCTGTTAACATCTTCTTGCTTTTTTTGAACAATAGCATCAAAAGAGTACCAAATAGTATTACCCATGGCCCGCGAGTGAAAGTTAACACTAATAATATACCTGTTAAGAGGGCAGATAAAACTAGACCAAGTTTTATATATTTGTTTTTAGTATGGAAAAACACTATTAGAATTAAAGGGATAACAAGTATACAGTACATTGCTGAACGGCTATAACTGCCAAAGGCGCCTGTAGCTCTTCCATACTCTGTTAATGTGCTATTAAAATAGCCACATATGCCATATATAGAAAAGACGCATGCTGAAATAGCTAACATGTATACTATTTTCAGCATCTGTTTTTTGGTCTTTATATTATTTATTACAATAAAAAACAGGATGATTTGTTTAAGGAACTGGGACCTGAATTCATAGAAACTATATGAAGGAGCTATTGAGCCAACGGAAGCCAGGATAATAACAATTCCCCAATACATGATAGGGAGATTCAGAGGTGTTTTTATAAAACGCGCATCAGGAACACATCTTAGCTTCACTATCCATGCAATGAGAGGGATAAGAAGAGCCGTTGATTCAATAGATGCAGTATGCTTAAACGGCAGAATAAAAACTAAAAGGAGTATGCTGTACTCAATAATTCTGTTACATATAGTAGATATTTTTGAGCTGTTCATTTTTATTTCGTCACGAGTAGTTTCATACACGCTTCAAATACTTCGTCAACGGATATATTCTTCATGCAATCAATTCTATCACATTTCCTCTTCCAGCATGAGGCACATGGTATATCTTTCTGAATAATAATATTCTTTGTTCCATACGGGCCATTTCTTTTAGGGTCCGACGGACCGTACAGGCCAACAACAGGAACTTCTAATGCAGCTGCAAGATGAGTAGGGCCTGTGTCAGAGCCAACAAAAAGATCACAGCTCTTAATTATTGCTGCAAGTTGTTTTATAGTGGATTGAGGCATTATTGCAATTCTGTTGTTCTCGTTGCTTTTAATGTTTTCTATTAAACCTTTTTCTTGAGGGCCCCATGAGATAATTACCTTTGCATTAGCATTGCTATTAGCACTGCTATCTTTTGTTAATTTATCTGCAAGACGCGGAAAGTTTTCAGCTGGCCAGCGCTTTGTTGGCCATCCGGCGCCAGGATTCAACATAATGATTTTATCCCTCTTTGGAACTAGTTTCTCTGATGTAAAAAAATCTTTCGCAAATCTTAAATCCTGCGCGGATATAGGAATTTTAAAATCATATATATATTCAGATATGCCCAGTGGTTCAAGTAAGCTTAGATTTTTATCCACTACATGAACAGCTTTTTGAGGCGGAGTTACTTTATGATTGTAGAATATATGACTCAATTCGCGACTGTTAATCTTACTGAAGCCGATCCTGCGGCTTGCCTTACTGAAATAAGCTAAAATTCCGCTTCTGAATAATCCCTGAAGGTCCAGCGCTACATCAAACTTCTTTTTGCGCAGTATGTTGATTAATTGTAAAAAACTGTTGTTATCAAAGGGAATGACATCTGTTAGATCAGGATTCTCTGCTAATAAACCAGAGAATTTGTTTTTAACAATCCATGCGATTTCTGCTTTAGGATAGTGTTTTCTCAATGTTGCAAGTACCGGCAGAGCGTGAATAATATCACCCATTGAGGAGGGTTTGATGATTAAGATTTTTCTCCCCAATCTTTACGGCCCCTGTAAATATATATTCCCTGCGTTTGTTTCATTCTTTGCAGAGTATTCGGTTTTAAGAAGATCACCACTGGGATTCACAAAATCACTATAAGCTGAACCCTCAGGGACTTTGTCCGGTCCAACACTAAAAAGCACCCATGCTGTTGCTGTATCATAGGTTGCATCCACTTCATCGTTACAATAATACTTATAATAACTACTGGAATCAAAAGGGTCTGTTGGAACACTGCTCATATAGGATTTTGTATCCTCTGTTAACTTATTTAATCCCTTATTAGCTGTAACTCTCATATTTGTCGGATAAGTTGAATAATCCGCGTAGTACTGCTCTATAGAAACCCTGATATTCAGCATTTCAGCCTTAGCCTTTGCAACCCTTGCCCTTATCCGCGCCTTTGATAAAGCTGGAAGCAGCATGCCTGCAAGCAGAGCTATTATTGCAATTACAGCAAGCATCTCAACAAGTGTAAAACCCGTTCTTTTGCGAAAAAACTTTATCATATCAATCACCTCCATTAATTACATTTTAATATACCAAATAGTTAGGTTGAATTTCAAGGCAAATCAATTTGAGAACATCCCCTAATTTCGCCTCAGGCGAAACCGTCCCCCTTTGAAGGGGGATTCAGGGGGATGTAAAAACTATTTCGGAATGTGATAAATAGGAATGGTGGTATTTCCCTCTGATTTAACAACAATTCCTCCAAGCTGAGAGGAAAATATTCTTTTTATGTTTTGATCTGGTTTGCTTTTATCTATTACTTCTCTCAAGACAAAATCTGCATTCTTGATCGGTTTCCAATCCTCATCAAAATTCTTGAACGTATAAATATCAAACCTCCTGAACGCAAAATTCTTCCCCATGGAAGTTTTTCTATCCCTGTGTTTTTCTACAAGGACTTTTGCAGTATTGATATTTCCCTGAAACATTATCACTTTTTTTGAATCGAAAAAGTCTTTTTCCTCTTCTATTTTCTTACTGATTGCTCTTTTCTCAAATAAGCTCAAAGAAACTCCATCTCCCTCCACTCTAAGATTCACTCCCTCAATAATTAGATCATGTGTTACTACAGAAATATCATATGTTCCTGAATGGATGTTTTCTATAGAGAATCTGCCTGTAGTTTTGTCGAAATCGGCTTTGTATCTATTTTTCTTGCCGTCTTTGTTAAAAGGCCCTGTTGCTCTAACCAATGCATAGATACTGACTACTTTTTCTTTTGGCTCTATTGTACCTGATATTGAGCCTGTAGTTTGTGCGAAACTAGTTCTAATTAACAATAAGGACAGCAAAATAGAAACAGGAATTATTTTAAATGGATTATTGCTTTTTGAAATGGTCATATCCAAACTTCGTGAGTTTTGTTAGTCTATTGTCTTTTTTCAGATAAATACCCTTACCCTTAGTAATTTCGCCGACACAGTAGCCGTATGCTTTTTTGCTTCTTTCTTTTGAAACAGTATAAACAAGCTCAAAATCCTCTCCTCCATAAAGAGCAAAATCCAAAGCGCTTTCCCCGCAAGCCTGAGCAGCCATATAAGTCTGCTTATCTATGGGAACTTTATCTGCATATATAATAGCTCCGCATTTGCTCTGCTCGGAGATATTTCTGAGCTCAGAGGCAAGCCCGTCACTTATATCCTCCATTGCATTGGCATAGCCTGCAATCTCCCACGATACATCCAGCCTTGATTGAGGGGTAGTGTGGCATCTTTTAGTCACTTTAAATCCATTTATTCCTTTTCTAAAGAGATGCAAGCCTGCTGTTGATGCGCCAAGAAGTCCTGTTACAAATATGAGGTCACCCGACTTTGCATCTTTTCTCATACAAAGATGCTTTTTATCTGTTTCACCTATCAAAGTTATAGTAATAACATTCGCATTTCCGTGTGTAGTGTCGCCTCCTATTATATCGACATTATGCTTTTTGCACCTATTTCTCATCCCCTTGTATATTTCCTCAACCATATGCATTGTTGAATCAGATTTTAATACAAGAGAAACCAATACATACAAAGGCACACCTCCCATTGCAGCAATATCGGAAAAATTACTTTCAATGGCTTTTATGCCAATCTGCTCAGGCGTAAAATAGGAAAAAGAAAAATGATCATGTTCAACAATAGTGTCCGTTGTTAATAAAAGAAACTTGTTACCATATTTTATTACAGCAGCATCATCTCCTATGCCGCAGATTACTTCCTTTCTTACTGCGCGAGCAGCAATATGTTTTATTAACTCAAACTCTCCGCTAAGCTTTGTCACGTTGCCAGTCCTTCATTACACAAAACTCTCCACACATTGTGCACTCTTCATCTTTACCTATTCTGCTGTGTTTTCTATATTCCCTTGCTTTTTCAGGATCTATTGAAAGAGCTATCATGCCTTCCCAATCCAGTTTCTTCCTGCTTACAGACATTCTCCTATCCCAGTCCAAAGCTTTTTTATGTCCCCTTGCCACATCCGCTGCATGCGCAGCTATCTTTGTGGCAATTACACCTTCTTTTACATCGGCTTCTGTCGGCAGGCTCAAGTGTTCTGCAGGAGTAACATAACATAAAAAAGATGCTCCATAATATGCAGCAAGGGTTCCTCCTATTGCGCATGTTATATGATCGTATCCCGGCGCAATATCTGTTACAAGCGGGCCAAGAACATAAAACGGCGCATTCTTGCAATATTTTTTCTGAAGCTTTATGTTCTTCTCAATCTGATTCAATGGAATATGTCCGGGCCCTTCTATCATTGCCTGAACCCCTCTATTCCGAGCTCTTTCAGCTAATATACCGAGATTCTTAAGTTCTTTTATCTGTGCTTTATCTGTTGCATCTGCAATGCATCCAGGCCTCAGGCCATCCCCAAGACTCAGAGTCATATCATATTCTTTTGCTATGTCCATGACCTCATCATAATACTCAAATAACGGATTTTCCCTGCCGTGATACTGCATCCATCTCATTATAAAAGTTCCTCCTCTGGACACAACACCGGTTATTCTGTTTTTCAACAGAGGAATGCAATCTCTTGTGAATCCGCAGTGAACAGTTATAAAATCAACCCCCTGCTCACCGTGTATTCGAATTGTATTTAATATATCTTCTTTGCTTATCCTAGCAATATGCTTTTTTTCTACCATTACCTGATAAACAGGGACAGTTCCCACTGGTACGCTTGATTCTTTAATAATTGTCCTGCGTATCTTATTCAGATCGCCTCCTGTGCTTAAATCCATGACTGCATCAGCACCAGACTTAATTGCAACACGGAGTTTTTTCAACTCCTTTTTAATATCTGCATCCTTTGGAGACGTACCTATATTTGCATTTATCTTTACCATTAAACCAGATCCAATACCTATTGGAGAAAATTTATGCTTTTTGCTTTTAGGAATAACTATTTCTCCTGCAGCAATTCTTTGAACTAATCTATTTGCGTCTATTCCTTCTTTTTTAGCTACTATTTTTATATCTTTTGTAATGATACGCTTCTTTGCCGCCTCAAGTAATGTCATACGTTTCCCCTTAGTTTCTTAATTATCATCTCTGATGCTTTTTTACCAGATAGCAGCATTCCTCCAAAAATGGGCCCCATTCTGGGTCCTCCAAATGCCGCATTTGCTGCCATGCCAACCACAAATAATCCGGGATATATCTCCTTTGTATTCTTTATTGTATCCTTTTCCGCTTTATCTGCATTCATGGGCATTTCTCCCATTATTTTACCTGTCTTTGTTCCTAACTTTACACGGGCTTTTTTCTCAAGCACGGTCAATACTTCAAGAGGATGCCCTGTTGCCTCTATGGCATATTTGCTTTTAACAGTTAAAGGATCAACATGCAGGTTGGCAATATCTACAGGAGACCAGTTAATGACAAATCCTTTTACAGCATTGTCAACAATCACAGTATCCTCTACAGATATACAGTTAAATATTTTTACACCTGCAGACATTGCTTTTGCCAGAAGCTTTGATGTTGCTTCAACTGAATCAGCTACGTAATAATTCTTTTGATATTCTTTATATGAAATATCAAACTCATCAAGCACCCCTAACGCGTTTGCCTGCACAACGATCTGGTTAAACATCATACCTCCTCCCCACATACCTCCGCCGGGTGAGAGCTTTCTTTCGAATATTGCGACATGCAATCCTTTCCTTGCCATATAATAGGAAGCTACTATGCCTGCAGGTCCTGCGCCAGCAACTGCAACGTCAAGATTCAGGCAATCTATAAGTTTCTTATTGTATGTTTCCAGTATAGCTTTTGATATTATTGTTTCATCCAGCATTTTTCTACCCTCCATAAAAAAATCTGTTCCGTTCAGGAACAGATTTAAACTAATTCTAACTTATTTTCCGTTCCCTACGCGGGTATTATCCCAACAGGTTCAAGGGGTCTTCCGAACACTTTCGGAACTCTCAGCTCTACGCTCCCCCAGATTTTCCATTGTAACTCTTTTACGTCTGGATTACAATATTAACTAATTTTCCAGGAACTACAAATATCTTCCGAATTGTTTTATTGGCTATAATTTCTTTTATACACTGATTATCCAGAGCAAGTTTTTTGATTTCTTCTTCGCTGAGATTCGTGCTTATTTGCATTCTGCTTTTTATCTTCCCATTGATCTGCACAACGATCTCAATTTCATCAACTTTTATTGCACCCTCATTATACTCAGGCCACTTCTGCTTGTGGATACTATTCTGATGCCCCATAACATGCCACAGTTCCTCTGATAGAAAAGGAGTAATGGGAGATAATAATCTTAGCAATGTTTCCAAAGCCCATGTCCACAGCTTAGAGGATGTAACTTCTTTATCCTTTTTAATCTCATATAAATAGTTGATATACTCCATTAAAGCAGCAACAGCAGTATTAAACTGAAGACGTTCAATATCAGCGGTAAACCTCTTGATCGTCTTGTGTATCCACATGTTTAATGTTTTATCTTTCTTGTTATCCCTTCTTTGTGCCTCTGTGCCTTTGTGCCTTTGTGCTTCAAGCACGATATCCCATACTCTGTTAAGAAAACGAGATACTCCCTTTATTCCCCTTTGTTCCCATTTTACTTCCTGGTCAAATGGACCCATGAACAGAATATACGCTCTGAGAGCATCTGTTCCAAATTCTTCTGCCACACTGTCCGGAGTTATAACATTGCCCTTTGACTTTGACATCTTCTGATTATCATAGGAAAGCATCATCCCCTGATTTTTTAAGACTTTAAACGGCTCATCAAATTCTATCAAACCCTCGTCATACATCACTTTTGTCCAGAATCGCGCATATAGAAGATGCATAACTGCATGCTCTGCGCCGCCAACATATAGGTCTACAGGCAGCCAATACTTGACCTTTTCTTTATCAAAAGGAGCTCTTGAAGAATCCGGATTTGGAAATCGCAGAAAATACCATGAAGAACACGCAAAGCCGTCCATTGTATCAGTTTCTCTTTGCGCAGGCCCTCCGCACTTTGGGCATTTAGTATTTACAAAATCATCTGCCTTTGCCAGAGGCGAACGTCCTGTGCCTGTTGGCTGAAAATCCTCAATCTCCGGGAGCAATACAGGGAGTTCATTCTCCGGCACAGGGACTATGCCGCATTTTTTACACTGAACTATGGGGATAGGCGCTCCCCAATATCTTTGACGGGATATGAGCCAGTCTCTGAACCTGTACGAAATTTTTTTACCGCCAAATCCGTGTTCTTTAGCAAATTCACTAAGCTTTTCAAGCCCCTCTTCTGATGATAAACCATTAAACTGATCTGAATTTATCATTATTCCATATTCAACATATGCATCCCCTAACACATGTTCTTTCCCATCAGGGCTTATAACCTCTTTAATGGGAATATTATATTTTTTAGCAAAAGCAAAGTCTCTCTTGTCATGCGCAGGTACTGCCATTACTGCGCCAGTCCCATAGGAAAGAAGAACATAATCCCCGATCCAGATAGGTATTTTATCTTTATTGAATGGATTTTCTGCATACGAGCCTGTAAAAATGCCTGTCTTTTCCTTCTCTGTAGATAGACGTTCTATCTCACTCTCTCTGCGCGATTTTTCAACATATGCTTCAACCTTGTTTTTTTGTTCGGATGTAGTTAGCTTTTCTACAAGAGGATGTTCCGGAGCAAGCGTCATAAATGTAGCGCCATATATGGTATCAACCCTTGTTGTAAAAATAGGAATATTATGTTTGTTTCCACCGGTATCAACAGTCTTGAATATTATTTCCGTCCCTTCACTGCGGCCAATCCAGTTGCACTGCATCATTTTTATAGATTCAGGCCAGTCAACATTGTCCAGATCATTAATAAGACGGTCTGCATAATCTGTTATTTTAAAATACCACTGCTTTAGGGCCTTTCTTGTAACATCCGAATTACAACGCCAGCATTTTCCTGCTTCTACCTGTTCATTTGCCAGGATTGTTTTGCATGAGGGGCACCACCACTGGGACCCCATAGCCTGATATGCAAGCCCTCTTTTGAAAAGCAGTAAGAAAAACCACTGTGTCCAGCGATAATAGGCAGGATCCGTAGAATTGATTTCCTTTGTCCAATCATAGCTTGCTTCAATCAGATTAAATTGGCGTTTATAGTTTGCTGCATTTTGAGCAGTAGTTTTTGCCGGATGCATCTTCATCTTTAACGCATAGTTTTCTGCCGGAAGGCCAAAACCATCCCATCCCATTGGATGCAGCACATTATATCCTTGCATTCTTTTTAGTCTGGTTACAACATCTGACGGGATATAATTGCGGCAATGCCCAACACTCAGACCATCACCAGAAGGATAAGGGAAAAAGTCCAGACAGTAAAACTTTGGCTTATCTTTATCTCTACCTGTGGCATACAAATTCATCTCCTGCCACACAGTCCGCCACTTTTTTTCTATTTCCTTAAATGGATACATATCAACAGCTAATTATTAATTTTAAATTCTTAATTTTTAATTGATTTGGAACTAGAATTAAGTATATTGTCAGAAGCCGAAAAGGTCAAGCGGAGTTTTGCCAGCAAAAGACATCGCAATGTCAACGCAGTTCCTTCTTGAGTTCATGCTTTCCGGCTGGAGTAAGGCGTCTGGTTTTTTCTCCGTATTTCACATGCACACGCCGTCCGTCATAGTCTATTGAGATATTGGAGTTGGGGGAGGTCTTTCCATAATTCAAACTTACTTCTCGAGCAGCAATAGTCCTGCCGCAAGTATATACACCGCCGTAGCTCAAGTGAAGCACACCGATATCTGCTGACGACTTTGTCCCGCCATAAACTTCACACCAGCTCCCTCCTCCGTCTTTTATGAAAGGGAGACCTCCGTCATGGGCTTGAGGAAACCGAAGCCGTCCAATCTTCGTCCACTTCTTTTTTTGATGGTCGCATATACGCATCTCGTACCATGTACCGGCCTCGTCCGTATTTCGCATCATCAAATGAACTGTATATGTTCCCTTGCCCCACTTATACGGATAACGAATGCCGACAAAATCACCCTCATAACCTGCTGACTCTATCCATCCGCCTTTCTGAACCCAGGCGTTTGCTTTGTCGCGCGTTCCCCAACGAGACCATACAAACTTCGTCTCCAACCGTACATTCTTATTGAATGAGTATTGAAATCCAAAGTACTGACCTGTTTTCCCTATATGAAAATCGTACAACTGAATGTATACAGCTGCTGGGGGCTGTGGCTTGGTATGAAATGTGATGTCAATAGACAGATCGATCAGTTTTTCAAGTCCTAGCTTCCAATTAACATACGTCATGCCTCCATGACCTCGTCCGGTTTCCGGCAGTTTACATTTGCTGATATCAAACGGATACATCAGCGTTTTTGGTGCCACTGCCTTGGGATAATGTGGATACACCGTCCCTTTCGCACCAAGCATCTGCTTGACACGCTGACTGATAGTAGATGGCCATTGCCATAGAGCCGGATTTCCCTTTGGGATGGGCAGACTGGCAAAATAAGCTGCTCGCTTCTGGACATCTGAAGATTTATCTGCATGAGCTGATGGCACCAAAGCCACGACGAGCATCAGACCTAGAACAATCTTTTTCATGCCTCATCCTCTATTCTTTAGACAGCGAACAACTAATACACAAACTTATATTATTAAAATTATCTTCTAAATTTTATCATGCTTTTCTGGACAAAAAAAGCACATTATGAATTTCGATAATGCCAAAACTGAAATAATAGAATAATAATACAAACAAAGCCCGGCAGGTTAGCGCTAAAAATAAACCAATCCTTTGGGGTTTTAACCCATGCATAAACTGACCATAGAAAAAGCGTTAAGCTCATAAATGATATCATAAACAGGGATAGACCTGATGTGGATTTCCTTTTATAGTTTTTGTATACCTGGACAGGTATCCCAAAACAGGTGTACGTAATTGTTGCAACTAACGCAAGCCAACCAACAATTTTATAGATTTCCATTATGTTTCTATCTCATGCGACGGACTTACAGGCACTTTTAGAAGTCTATCTGTGATTGTATATTTAGGCTGAAACATAATAGACGTATAATAGACGATTTATAGACAATTATCAATTTCTGTTTTTCGCAGAGATTGCTTCGTCTGGAGATGTATTTTTGGTTTTTCTTGTATTTTAAATTCAATTTATATAAAGTATTGATATGGATAACCGTACAGCGCTTCTAATTTTGAATTTAATTCCAGGATTAGGGCCAATTGGCATACAAAACTTGATAGATAAACTTAGAGATACACAATATCGCAAAAAGATGAGGGAAAACAATGTCTAGCGAAAGAATTTTAACAGTTGAAGATGATAAGCATATTTTAAAGCTTGTTAAATATAATCTAGAAAAAGCAGGTTTCCAATGTACTGTTACAATAACAGGGGAAGAAGCCTTAGAGATTTTGGATAAAGAGCCTGTTGATTTAATTATATTGGATATAATGCTTCCTGAAATGGATGGACTTCAGGTCTGCAAACAGATAAAACAGGACAAAAAACTTTCCGCTATTCCAATAATAATGTTAACAGCGAAAGGTGAAGAAGTAGATAGAATTGTCGGATTTGAGCTGGGCGCTGACGATTACGTCGTTAAACCGTTTAGCCCGCGAGAACTAGTTTTGAGGGTGAAAGCAATCTTAAAACGCAGGAAATCTCCAGAAGCTGCCAAGGATATTTTGGATGCTGGTAAACTTATAGTAGATATTACCCGTCACAAAGTAACTGTTGATAAAAAGGAAATAGAATTAACTCTAATGGAATTTAAGCTCTTAGTCACACTTATGCAGAGAAAAGGCAAAGCTCAATCAAGGGATAAATTGTTAGAAGATATATGGGATATAGCCGCTGATGTTACTACCCGTACCATAGATACTCATATCAAACGTTTGAGACAGAAATTAGGAAAAGCAGGAAAATCCATTGAGACGATAAGAGGAATTGGTTATAGATTCAGTGAAGAGGAATTATAAGTTTGAGAATAAATATCCATTATAAGATTACGCTCCTCTTTGTAATGATTATTGCTGTCATGCTTTTTGGAATCTATCTTTATCTTAACAAAAGCCTACGCAAGTACTCCTACCAGCGTATTGAAACAAACCTAATAAAGCAAACATCATTTGCTAAATCATACATTGAAGAAAATTTTACTAAGAAAATTCAATCTTATGAATTAGATAAAATAGCTGATAAGATTGGCAGGGACTTAGGTTTGCGCGTTACTATTATTGGTATTGATGGCACAGTCTTTGGCGATTCAGAGCTAGACGGGAAAAAACTTATTGAGGTTGAAAATCATCTTTATAGACCTGAAGTCCAACAGGCGCTTAAGGGGTTTTCAGCAGCCAAGTCCGGAATTGGGAAAAGCAGACGTTTTAGCGCCACGATAAAAAAGGATATGCTTTACATTGCTTCTGTTTTTGGCAAAGAAAAGCTACAAGGTGTAGTAAGATTGTCAATGCCGCTTTCCGAAATTGAATTAATATCAAGCCACTTAAGGGAAACGTTAATTCTTTCTCTTTTCCTTGCGTTCATTCTGGCAGTTATTGTTAGTTTTGCCGCCTCATTATTTATATCAAAACCGACAAAAGAAATGTCTTTGGCAGCTAAAGCAGTAGCTGATGGTGATTTCTCTAAAAGGATTTCAATCTCAACAAAAGATGAAATAGGAGATCTTGCAAAGGCATTTAATTTCATGTCTCGTCAAATTAAAACGCGGATTGAAGAGGTTACTACGAATAAATCCCGATTGGAAGCGGTGCTTTTGAGCATGTCTGAAGGAGTAATGGTTGTTGATATAAAAGGAGCAATCTTATTGATGAATCAATCCCTTAAAGATTTTTTGCTTGTAAAAGGAGACCCTGTAGGTAAAAAACCTCTTGAAATAGTACGTAACATTGAGATTCAGGAAATTGCAGATAACAGCTTAAGATTAAAGCGTGGGGTTGAATCTCGCGAAATATCTGTTTTCCTCCCAGAGGAGAAAATTCTATTACTACACGCAACACCAATTATTCGAGATAGCAAAATAGAAGGTGCTGTTTTTGTATTTCACGATATAACAGAACTGAGACATCTTGAAAGAATTCGCCGGGAGTTTGTAGCCAATGTTTCTCATGAACTAAGAACACCTGTATCGAGCATTAAAGGTTATGCTGAAACCTTGCTGGAAGGAGCAATGGATGACAAAGAGAATGCCATGGATTTCTTGAAAATAATTCATTCCGATTCTGAGCGACTGGCAAGATTGATTGATGACCTTCTGGACTTATCTAAAATAGAATCAGACAAGCTTAAATCGACTTTAAAGCAATGCGCTATTGAACCTATCATCAAAAGAGTGGTTTTCAGCTTAAATAAACAGGCAAAAGATAAATCAATTAAAATTCAGACAGATATTCCTAAAGATATATCTGATGTTTTAGCTGATGAAGCAAGAATTGCTCAAGTTCTGTTGAACCTCATAGATAATGCCGTAAAATATACTCAAGAAGGAGACGAAGTTACTATATCTGCTAAAGAGAAGGATGGGTTTGTTCAAGTTGATGTCACTGATACAGGTATTGGTATTCCAGAAAAAGACATTTCTCGACTCTTTGAACGCTTTTACCGTGCAGATAAAGCTCGTTCCCGCGAATTGGGCGGAACTGGTTTAGGGCTTTCAATTGTTAAGCATATTGTTCAGGCCCATAACGGGCAGGTTTCCGTTCAAAGCGTATTAGGTAAAGGCTCCACTTTTAGCTTTACTATTGCAAAAGTTAAAAAGAATGGCAAGAAATTTACTAAAATTTAACTTTCCTGTAACGTTACTGTAACAATTCCAGAGTATATTTGTAACTGGATGAAAGCAAATAGAACCAACATGAGAGGAGAGGTATGAACAAAGGGGAAAAAGAGCAAATTCGTAAAAAGAAGATTGTTCACATATCAGATCTGCATTTAGGTTCCGCTCAATTTCTGCCAGCGGTGCTGGAGGATGCTATGAATGAGATAAAATCTCTTAGCCCTGATATTGTAATCGTGACAGGTGACTTGACATCGGAAGGTTATCCATTTCAGTTTGAGAACGCAAAAGAATATCTTAAGAAAATCTCGGATACAAAAGTTCTTATCGTTCCAGGCAATCATGACTCTTACAATGTTGGCTATCTGCATTTCGAAAAAATATTCGGATATCGTTATGTCACACTCCATTATGATGGAATTACTATTTTAGGAATGGATTCCAGTGAGCCTGATTTGGACGACGGGCATATCGGTCGTGAACACTATAAGGAGATTGAATTTACATTTAAAGAAAATCCCGGCAATTTCAAAATCTTTTTTCTTCATCACCATCTTTTACCTGTTCCTCTAACTGGCAGGGAGAAAAACATCCTTGTTGATGCAGGAGATGTTCTTGAACTATTGATTAGGTCGGGAGTTAATCTTGTCCTTAGTGGTCACCGACATGTCCCGCATCTGTGGAAATTGAATAATATGTACCTGCTTAATGCAGGAACTGTTTCCACAAACCGTCTGCGAGGCAGCTCAAAACCTTCATACAATATTATTGAAATTGGCAGGAATCTAGTTATTAAACGAAAATATGTGGGAGCGGAAGATGATTACATTCTTGACGTACCTCTTGAGACTTAACAAAATTTATAAGGTGTACTAATGCCAAAACTTAATAAAACAGGTTCAATGATGACAAAGAGCGTTGTTACCATAAGTCCTGACAGCAATGTTATAGAGGCGGTTAAGTTAATGCGGGACAATAGACTAACCTATATCGTTGTTGTAAGCAGTAATTTACCTGTTGGAATAATTACGGAACAGGATATTGTGAAGATGGTGGCGAATGGGGAAAGCTTTAAGAAGCCAGTTTCAGAAACAATGTCGCATCCTCTTATAACAGCAAGCCCAGGAACATTGTTAAAAAAAGCTTTGAATATTATGAGAACCAATCATATTCGCCGTCTGCCGATCATTAAGAACGGATATTTAGTGGGACTTGTGACTGAGACACATTTATTGGTTGCTTCAGGAAGAGCAATGGTAGAAATAGAACAAAAACAGCACAAAATGGAAAATCTGGCTATGAAAGATAAGCTCACAGGACTGTACAATCGCCGGTATTTTCACAGTGTTATGAAGAAGGAACTAAGCAGAGCAAGAAGATATGGGGCGCTTCTGTCTTTGATATTAATAGATATAGATTATTTCAAAAAAATTAATGATACTTTTGGTCACTCGGTTGGCGATGCTGTTCTAAAAAAACTTTCTAAGATTTTTAAAGACAGCGCTCGTAAGGTTGATATTGTTTTTAGATATGGCGGTGATGAATTTGCCATTGTCTGTCCTATATCCGGAACACGCTCTGCGCGGATTTTTGCAGAGCGATTAAGAAAAACTATTGAAAAGAAGCAGCTCAGATATAACGGGAATAAACTCGTCGTTACAATAAGCGCAGGTATATGTAAATATACTTCTGTGTACTCCAGTATAGAAAAGATAGTGGAAGGAGCTGATGAGGCTCTTTACCTAGCCAAACAAAACGGCAGAAATCAAGTCTGCGTGGCAGAAGAATAACCTCCGCAACATTTCACAAATACTTCACTTGTTCGTAATCCATTCTTCATACTCATCCTATATTCTCTAATCAAAGAAAAATCAAAAGTGTTGAATATGGGAAAAACAGGAAATACAAAATGAAGATTGTTTTAGGAATGCTAATTCTAATATTTCTAGCTTTTCTTGGTTTTATGCATTACCGCTTTTCAAAGAGAACAGCGGATAGATTGGAAAAAATATTGAAAGGAGGTGAGTTAAGGGGAATAGAGATAGAAGACGAAGGAGAGGCGTAAAGAAACAAAGCAAAGTAACTAAAATAAACGAAAGGAGATTTTAAAAATGGGGAAAATGAGTAGGTTTCTACTAAGTGTTGTTGTCTTTCTAGTGGTAAGTTTCTCAAGTGTATCCTTTGCAGGTGAAATTGACATTCTTGTTGAGAAACTTATAGCAAAAGGGATTCTTACGCCGGTTGAGGGACAGGTTATTCTGGAAGAAACAAAGCAGGAGGTTACCAAAAAAATAGCGCAGGGTAAATCTTACGCTGTTCCTGAATGGGTTCAGAATACGAAGCTCAAAGGAGATTTAAGGTTGCGTTATCAATGGGAAGATCCTACAGATGCGATTGATCGGAGCAGAGAAAGGTATAGACTTAGACTTGGCGTTGAGTCAAAGATTAATGATAACATGAAGGTACATGCAGGGATAGCTTCTGGAAGTAATGATCCTCGCTCTACTAACGAAACTCTGGACGATACCTTTGAGACCAAGGGCGCAATGCTGGATTACGCCTATGCCGAGTGGCTGGCTGCGCCTTGGGCAACAGTTAAAGCAGGAAAGATACAGGGCGTAAAAAATTGTCTTTTTACAACCTCTGATCTTCTCTGGGATGGCGATATTAATCCTGAAGGAGTTTCGCTCCTGTTAAACAAAAAGATAGGAAACCTAGAGCTATTTGCGAATGCAGGGTACTGGATCCTTGATGAATGGAGCGCTTCGGCGCATGATCCATCTATGTATGTGATTCAGCCGGGATTTAAGTATAAATTCAATGGAAACACTCATTTAAAGGCGGGAGTGGCATGCTACAACTTTGAGAATATCGTAGGAAACAGCCAATTAGAACACTCTTCAGCAACTAACACTACTACAGGCGGCAAACTGAAGTATAGTTACAATAGTATCAATCCAAACATAGAATTCGGTATGAAGCAGCCATTAAATGGATTGGTTCCTTACGCGGCTATTTTTGGCGAGTATGTTGTAAATCCGGATCGTAGTGAGGCAAATGAGGGATATCTATGCGGAGTCAAATTCGGAGCTGAAAAGGTTAAAAAACTCCATGATTGGCAGTTCAAGTATATGTACAGAGAGCTTGAGAAAGATGCGTGGCTGGATACATTTCCTGATTCCGATGCAATGGGCGGAGGAACTGACATAAAATGCCATGAGCTGGTTCTTGCCTATGGATTAGGGAAAAACACGGCGTTGGGGCTTGATTACTACTACGGAGACAGCATTGGAGGCGTGGAAGCGCACCATATTTTCCAGGTTGACTGGACATTGAAGTTCTAGGAAATCACAGAATGTTTTCAATTTTGTCACACAATTGTCACAAATGAAATAAATAATGAATTAAAAAACAAAAGGAGGAATAGTCAAATGAAAAGAATGATTTTACAAGGATTGTTAGGACTGTCTATTTTGGGACTAATGACACAGGGTGTCTGCGCAGGAAGCAATGACCGGCTTGTTATTCAGGGCTCAACTACTGTCCTGCCAATTGCCCAGAATTGCGCTGAAGTATTTATGCAAAAACATCCGAAAGCGGATATTTCAGTTAGGGGCGGCGGCTCAGGAACAGGTATTGCTGGTTTAATTGACGGAATATGCGATATTGCTGATTCTTCACGGCCAATAAAGAGCAAGGAACTAACTAACGCGGTAAACAGAAAAGTTGATCCTGTTGCTCATATAGTTGCTATGGATGGAATCGCGGTAATTGTGCATATTTCAAATCCAGTTAGCAAGCTCTCTCTTACTCAGCTTAAGGATATCTATACTGGCAAGGTATCTAACTGGAATCAGCTTGGAGGAGAAAATAAAGAAATAGTTGCGATCTCAAGGGACGTTGCGTCCGGAACTTATGAGTGTTTCAGCAAATTAGCCCTGAAGAAAGAGCGTGTTCGTCCTGACGCGCTTCTGCAGGCATCAAACGCGGCTGTTGTCTCAACAGTTAAACAAACGAAAGGCGCTATTGGTTATGTAGGGATGGGATATTTAAGCTCTAATGTTAAAGGGCTGGCTGTGGAGGATATTCAACCTTCAATTGAGACTGTGCAAAAAGGAACATATCCTATTTCCCGTCCGCTGTTTATGTACACGAACGGCAAGCCAAAGGGATTGGCTAAGGATTTTATGGATTTTGTTTTAAGCGAAGATGGACAGGAAATTGTTAAGAAACAGGGTTTTGTTTCCTTAAAGTAGGTTAAAAATGAGAAGAGAGCAGAAGGAAAATCTAATCAGAAGACTGTTTTGCCTGTTTTCCCTGCTCTCTATTCTCTTTCTTCTGGGAATAGTAATAGTTTTATTTAAAGAAGGTCTGCCAATTTTTAGGAAAATTTCTCTGGCAAGATTTTTGTCAGGGAAACTATGGTATCCTACCTACGAACCCCCTGATTTCGGGATTCTGCCTTTGCTTTTAGGTTCTCTCTGGGTTACCTTGGGAGCATTGATTATTGCCGTCCCATTGGGTATTGCTTCAGCTATTTACATCTCAGAAGCGGCTCAACCAAAGATAAAAACGTTTATAAAACCGATAATAGAACTCCTTGCTGGTATCCCTTCCGTGGTTTACGGCTTCTTTGGAATGGTAATTGTAGCTCCTTTAGTACAGAAGGTATTCGGATTGCCTGTGGGCTTGAATGCATTTACGGCCTCCATTCTTTTGGGTATTATGGCTATCCCCACTATAACCAGTATTTCCGAAGATGCAATTTCGGCGGTTCCCAAGAGTTTTAAAGAAGCCTCTTATGCCTTAGGAGCAAATAAATGGGAGACGACTATTAGGGTAACTGTTCCTGCCGCCGCAGGAGGAATAAGCACCGCCGTTATTTTGGGCATGGGCAGGGCTATTGGCGAAACAATGACCGTGTTAATGGTTGCTGGTGGAGCGGCAGTTATTCCTCATTCTTTTTTCCGACCAGTACGTACGATGACTGCTACTATTGCTGCTGAGATGGGGGAAACAGTTGTGGGAGGCGATCACTACCACGCCTTATTTGCTATTGCTATAGTTCTTTTTCTAATGACCTTAACTTTTAATATTGTTGCTGACCTTTTAGCTCAGAGATTCAGGAGGAGATTACGTTGAAACTAAGAAAGATTAGAGAATTTTTAGGTTTTGCGATATTAAGATTGGCTACAGTAATTATTCTGTTAACACTTTTTATTATCATTTATTTTATCGCTGTCAGGGGATTTAAAGTAGTTAATTGGCAATTCTTAACTCAGATGCCTCGTTCGGGAATGACTGCGGGAGGAATTCTGCCGGCGATTTTAGGCACATTTTACCTCGTTGTTTGCGCAATCTGCTTTGCCTTGCCTTTGGGAGTAGCAGCGGCAATATATTTAACTGAGTACGCAAGACAGGGTCTGTTAATAAGAATAATCCGTATTGGAATAAATAATCTTGCTGGGGTTCCTTCAGTGGTATTTGAGCTTTTTGGATTAGCGGTATTTGTTAAATTCTTCGGGTTTGGTATATCTATTTTATCAGGCGGTCTTACTCTTGGAATATTAATCCTGCCCACAATTATCCGCGCTAGTGAGGAATCGCTATTTGTTGTTCCGCAATCTTTTCGTGAGGCTTCTCTTGCTCTGGGCGCAACCAAATGGCAGACTATTCGCAAAGTGGTATTGCCAAATGCTGTCTCAGGAATATTGACAGGTTCAATATTAGGTATTGGCAGAGCTGCTGGAGAAACTGCGCCAATACTCTTTACAGCAGTAACATTCTATAGCATGAGACTACCTCGTTCAATATTTAGCGAAGTGCAAGCGCTTCCCTATCATATCTATGCTCTGATGACCGAAGGCACACATCCTGAGGCTCAAATCTCTATTGCTTACGGCACAGCTTTAGTTTTGATATTTTTGGTTTTAGGAATAGATTTAGTCGCAATTATTATACGTAATCGATTTAGAAGGAGGAAGAAGTGGTAATTAAAATTTCCATTCGTAATCTAAGTGTTTGGTATCAGGATATCCAAGCAGTAAAAAATGTAAGCCTTGATATCGAGAAAAACAAGGTTACTGCTATCATTGGTCCGTCGGGATGCGGTAAATCCACGCTTATTAGATCTATTAACAGGATGAACGATATCATTTTTGGAGTAAAAGTCAAAGGAGAGATTATACTTGATGGAGAAAATGTTTGCGGGGAAGAGATTGATGTGGTTGATGTAAGAAGAAGAATTGGAATGGTTTTTCAAAAATCCAACCCCTTCCCAAAATCTATCTTTGAAAATGTTGCTTACGGGCTTAAAGTCAACGGGTACACTAATAGAAGAGAAGAAGTCATGCAAAGGGTTGAACAATCCCTGAAAGGCGCAGCTCTCTGGAATGAGGTTAAGGACAGATTGAATGATTCAGCGTTGGATTTATCAGGCGGTCAACAGCAGCGCCTATGTATTGCCCGCGCATTGGCAGTTGAACCCGAGGTAGTTCTTTTTGATGAGCCCTGTTCCGCATTGGACCCGACTGCTACAGCAAAAATTGAGGAACTTATTCAAGAGTTAAAAAAGAAATATACCATTGCCATAGTAACCCACAATATGCAGCAGGCAGCCAGAATCTCCGATTTTTGTGCTTTTCTCATGCTTGGAGAATTGATAGAATTTGATAAGACCGATAAAATGTTTACAGCTCCTTCCAAAAAGGTTACTGAGGATTACATTACGGGAAGATTTGGATAGTTTTAATAAAAAAGGGGTATAAAATGAAGAGACATTTTGATGAGGAATTGAAGGAATTAAATAACCAGTTATTAAGGATGGGCGCTTTTGTTGAGGAAGCTATCGTCCTGTCAGTAAAGGCATTGGTAAATCGCGACGCCGATCTGGCAGAGAAAGTTATCAAATCCGATGAAGCAATAGATATGTTGGAGATGGAAATAGATGAGCTATGTCTTAAGCTTTTGGCGCTTCATCAGCCGGCAGCGGTAGATTTGAGGTTTATTACTTCAGCAATGAAGATTAATAATGACCTTGAACGTATAGGTGATCAGGCAGTTAATATTGCTGAACGTACTCATGAGATAATTAAGCAACCACTCCTTAAACCTTTAATAGATATCCCGCGTATGGCAACATTAGCTCAGAAGATGACAAAAGATTCTATTGATGCCTTAGTAAATAAAGATGAGGCGTTAGCCAGAGATGTATGCAAGAGAGATAAGAAAGTAGATATCTTAAATGATCAAGTATTTAGAGAACTCCTAACTTATATGATGCAGGACACTAAGACGATTACAAGAGCGGTAGAACTTGTTTTGGTGGGAAGGCACTTGGAGCGCATAGCTGACCACGCTACAAACATTGCTGAGGACGTTATTTATTTTGTGAAAGGTAAGACAATAAAACATCATATAGAAAATAAAAAAGAGCAAATGTAGGATTATAGGTAAAAATAACCAGTCCAAAATGCTCTCTTGCTTCAAGAAGAAAATAATAATGTAGTTGATTCTTGAAGTATCAGTTTAACGAACTAACCGAAAGTCTAAAACATTCATAATTTGGTTTCTCTTGTATTTTAAATTCAATTTATATAAAGTATGAGTATGGATAACCGTACAGCGCTTCTAATTTTAAATCTAATTCCAGGCTTAGGTCCAATTGGCATAGGAAACTTGATAGATAAACTTGGAGAGCCAGGAGCAATATTAGAAACATCAGAGAGTGAGTTAAGGAAAACCAGCGGTCTAAGAAAAAGCCTTTTAGAGAACATAATACACTGGGAAAAGTTTGTTGATATAGAGCGGGAACTAGCATTAATTAAAGAGAAAGGAATAAAAATTATTACAATTCTTGATGATGAGTATCCTTTTTATCTAAAGAATATCCATTCTCCACCAGCAGTACTCTATATTAAAACCTGTTCTCCTTTTGAATTCATTCCGTCAATAGCTATAGTTGGAACAAGAAAAGCCTCTCCTTATGGCGAAAAGATCACAAAAGAGCTAAGTATGGAGCTTACCTCGCGAGGCTTTATAATTGTGAGTGGAATGGCAAGAGGAATAGACTCCATTGCTCATAGAGCAGCTCTTAATGCGGGAGGTAAGACCATTGCTGTTTTAGGCTGCGGAGTTGACATTGTATATCCAAAAGAGAATGGGGAACTTGCTGAGCAAATTCAGAAACAGGGAGCTCTGATTTCAGAGTTTGGCATGGGAACCTCTCCATCAAGAGAGAACTTTCCAAGAAGAAACAGGATAATTAGTGGACTTTCTCTCGGGGTAATTGTTACTGAGGCTTCCTCACGCAGCGGCTCACTTATTACAACCAGATTTGCTTTAGAACAAGGTAGAGAGATTTTTTCTGTGCCGGGAAAAATCAATGCGCAAAATTCAGAGGGAGTGAATGGATTAATAAAGCATGGTGCAAAACTGGTGCAGAGTGTCGAGGATATACTTGCTGAACTCCATCCAGCAATGTATACGAACAAAATAATGCGCAAAAAAACCAGAGAGAGCGTACCTCTAAAGCCAGCGAATCTATCTTCGGAAGAGAAAAAGATATATGATACTCTGTCTGATGAACCTGTTCATATAGATAAGATCATGGATAAGACGCAATTCTCAATAGGCACTCTATCGCAGATTCTCTTGACCTTGGAGCTTAAAAAGATTATAAGGCAAGTTCCGGGTAAAATGTTCATAAGGATATAAAACATGCCTAAATCACTTGTCATTGTTGAATCGCCTGCAAAAGCAAAAACAATCAACCGATATTTAGGTTCTGATTTTGTTGTAAAAGCATCCATGGGTCATATTATAGACTTGCCTGCAAAAGAATTCGGCGTAGATATCGAGCATGATTTTGATCCCAAGTATGTTGTCATAAAAGGCAAGCAAAAAATTCTGAAGGAACTGGCTGCGCAAGCGCAGAAATCTGATGTAGTCTATCTTGCAACTGACCCGGACAGAGAAGGCGAAGCAATATCATGGCACCTGAAAAACTCAATATGCAAGGGCAAAAAAGTTTTGCGCGTCCTTCTTCATGAAATCACAGAATCTTCGGTAAAAACCGCTTTTAATAATTCCTCAGATATTAAAATGGATAAAGTCAATGCTCAGCAGGCAAGAAGAATTCTGGACAGGGTCGTAGGGTATAAGATTAGTCCTGTTTTGTGGAAAACAGTGGGAAGGAACTTAAGCGCGGGAAGAGTTCAGTCTGTTACGGTGCGAATTATAATTGACAGAGAAAGAGAGATTGAAAAATTCAAGCCTGAAGAGTATTGGGCAATAATAGCTGATCTTAAGACTTCTGCCGGCGAAAATTTGAAAGCGAAGTTATCTAAGATTAAGGTTACAAACAAAGCGCAGGCGGACAAGATATCTGAGGATATTAAAAATGAGGAATTTGTCGTATCAAAGACAAATATAAAAACTCAGGAAAGATCCGCTTCTCCTCCATTCACAACAAGCAGGCTTCAGCAGGAGGCAAGTTCAAAATTGCATTTTTCATCTACAAGAACTATGAGAATTGCACAGCAACTCTATGAAGGAGTGGAAACAACTAAAGGAACAGCAGGATTGATCACGTACATGCGTACAGATTCTGTGCGTATATCAGCGGAAGCTATTAATGCAGTAAGAAATTACATAAAAAATAAATACGGAGAGCAGTATGTGCCGCCCAAACCTAATTTTTATAAAAGCAAAAAGACAGCGCAAGATGCGCATGAAGCAATTCGTCCGACAAGCGCTTCAAGGAATCCTGAAGCAATAAAAAAATTCCTTACAGATGATCAGTTTAAATTGTACAAGCTTATATGGAATAAATTTGTTGCAAGCCAGATGGCGCCTGCAGTCATTCAGTCCACAACAGTAGAGATTAAAGCAGGCGACTATATCTTTACTGCTTCAGGCTCAACTGTATTATTCCCGGGATATATGGCAATTCACGGAAATGACACTAAAGAAGACGAGACAAAACTCCCTTTGCTAAAAGAAGGTGATATATTGAAACTGCTAAAGCTATTACCTGAACAACATTTCACAAAACCGCCTTCCCGATATACAGAAGGCACTTTGATACGCGTATTGGATGAGAAAGGAATAGGAAGACCTTCAACTTATGCGCCGACAATTAATACTATACAAAACAGAAAATACGTAATAAAGGTAAAAGGATTCTTTCATCCTACAAATACCGGAGTACTTACAAATAATTTTTTAATTGAAAAATTCTCTGACATCCTTGATATAAAGTTTACCGCAGATATGGAATCACTTCTGGATCTGATTGAAAACGGCAAAAAAGACTGGCTTAATGTACTTAAGCAGTTTTATGTGCATTTTGAAAAGGACCTTACACAAGCTGAAACTCCGGAAAAGACCAATGTGAAATGTGAAAAGTGCGGGAGTCCTATGGTTATTAGATGGAGATTCGGCAGAAAATTCTATGCATGCAGCTCATTTCCAAAGTGCAAAGAAACAAAAGCTATTGAAAATGATGATCCATTGATAAAAGATGTATCGCCGCAGGAGACAGAATATAAATGCGAGAAATGCGGGAGCTCTATGCTGATAAGAACATCCAGAGGCGGGCAATTTCTGGCATGCAGCGGATATCCTAAATGCAAGAACACAAAGAGTCTTGATAAGGAAGGAAAGATTGTAGAAAGAAAGCCTCCTGAAGAATCGGATCAGGTTTGCGAAAAGTGCGGAAACAAAATGCTGATAAAAATGAACCGGCGAGGACAGAAATTCTTAGCATGCAGCGGCTATCCTAAATGCAGAAACGCAAAACCTCTACCAAAATCACAAGTATAAAAAACTCAAACCAGAACTCTTCCTTTAGATTCTATCGATTTTAGTTCAGCAGTTACTATTTTTATTGTATCTCGAGTGCTTTTGGGAGTAACTATTTCAGGCTCTCTGTCTTTTTCTATACAGTCTGCAAAATATGATAGCTCTTTTTCGTATGCATCTTTTGTCCCAAGTTCAGGAACGAATGAATCCTTGCCTTTTGGATATACTGTAACTTTGGGATTGTTCTTGGAAGAGAAAATAATAGTGCCTTCTTCAAAACATGCTCTGTAACTCATCTCGAATCCAAATCCTCCCTCGACAACCCAGTTGCAATCCACTGTTGCTACAATATCCTTATCGTATAAGTACTGTGTTGACAATATATCAATTCCGCCGCCCTCTATTGCATTTGCTCCAACACTATAGACAGCTTCTGGCATACCTAATAGATAATTCACCATATCCACATCATGAACGTGCAAATCCAGTATTGCCCCGCCGCTCTTACTTCCTTGTGCCAGCCAATTATTCCACGACCAGGAAGGGGTTTGGCATGCCCGAAGCAGATATAATGACAGAAGCCTGCCAAACTTGTTCTGGGAAACGTAATCCTTAAGTATTTCATATTCCGGCCAGAATCTGAGGCATTGTGCAATCATGAGAAATTTATTGCTTTTTTTCTGGGCTTCAATCATTGCGTCACATTCCTCAACATTCATAGCCATGGGTTTTTCACAAATTACATGCTTACCTGCGTCAAGCGCTTTAATTGTATATTCCCTGTGAAGAAATGTGGGCAGGCATATGTCAACAAAATCAATACATTCGTCATTCAGTAAATTCTCAAATTTTTCGTATGTTTTAATCCCTTCAAGATCAAACTTCTTTTTTAATTCATTAATCCGCACATCATTAACTGCATTAACCTCTACATTATCTATATTCTTGTAGCTATTAATGTGTCTTTCTCCCATATGTCCCATACCAACTATTCCGACTTTAAGCATTTTTATCTCTCCTCAAATTTTTTAATTCCGAATCCTAATTCTACCATAACTTGACAGGGAATAGAACTATTTGCTATAAAAATCTATGTTTACAACCCCTAAAATTAAAATTTGCGGCATTACAAATCTTAAGGATATAGAACTAGTTTCATCCTCAGGTGCTGATTATGCAGGGATTTTGCTCAATGTTGCTGCTTCTTCACGTAGCGTTGACGGGGAAAAAGCGGAAAGTTTATGCAGAAAAGCGAGAATACCCATTGTTGTTCTTTTATGGCAACCTACATTCAAAGAAATTGAAATTGCATATAATAGATTGAAGCCGTATGCATTTCAACTGCTCAGTCAGGAAGAACCAGAACTGGTGACAGAGATAAAATCAAAAATCCCGGATGTAATGGTATGGAAATCCATACATCTGCCGTCTTCAGAACAGGGCATTTCCCAGGGCATTGATATCAATATCGGAGATATGAGAACAAGAATAGAGGCTTATATAGATAGTGGTGTTGATGTAATTCTTATCGATACAGTTTATAGATCTAATAATGGTATTCAACATGGTGGAACAGGCAAGATTTCCAATTGGAACACAGTAGTTGAGCTCTTTAAAAATCTGGATGTACCTCTGTTCCTTGCAGGAGGAATAACGCCTTCTAATGTCAAGGATGCTATAAACCAAGTCAATCCCTATGGTATTGATGTTGCAAGCGGTGTGGAAAAAGAAAAAGGAATAAAAGATCCTGTGAAAGTCAGGGAATTAATAAAAATAGTGAGGAGGATTGAAGAACATGGCTAAGCAGTATGCAGTTGAACTCATGATTGACGATAAGATTGACAGTGTATTTGTCGTGCGAAATAAGCACATGAGAATAACAAAAAACAATAAATCCTATCTTGCATTTGAACTTGTAGATAAATCAGGAGAGATCGTGGGAAGGATTTGGGATAACGCAGAAGAAATGTCCCAGCTATTTAGGGATAATGATTTTGTAAGGGTTATTGGCATAGTGGAAAGTTTTCAGAATATGTTACAGATAAATATTAAACAGATTCAAAGAGTGGACCAGGATAAAATAGATATTGATGATTTTCTGCCAAAAACTGACAAGGACATAGACCTAATGTTTAATCAGCTCACTGAGATAATTAACAATATCAAAAATAAATGGCTTAAGAATTTGCTGCATGCAGTCTTTGCAGTTAAGGAATACAGGGAATTATTCAAAAAGGCACCAGCATCTGTAAAAATGCATAATTACTATATTGGCGGATTGCTGGAACATACTTTGTCAGTGGCCAGTATGTGCATGGAAATAGATAAGTATTATAAAAACATTAATAAAGACCTTCTCCTAACAGGTGCCATTTTACACGATATTGGCAAGATATATGAGTATGAATATTCGCATGCCTTTGATTATACGGATAGGGGCAGATTGATTGGCCATATTGTGATAGGAACACAAATGGTAAAGTCGAAGATAGCTGAAATTTCCCAGTTTCCAGCGGAATTGGAAATGCTGCTCGAACATATGCTGCTCAGTCATCATGGACAGTATGAATGGGGCTCACCCAAAAAGCCTAAAGTATTAGAAGCAGTTATACTTCATTATCTGGATGATATGGATGCAAAGATATCGGGCTTTCAAGGAATGGTAGAAAAGTCTCAGGAGCCGGATAAAAAGTGGACAAGCCGCAGTTTTATGTTTGATAATAAAATGCTCTACAAAGATAGTAATATTGGCTGACAGAGAGCCCAATCTCAGGATTATACTGTAATACACAAAGTATAACGGCTTTCATACAGAAGGTTGGGCTGCTTCAGTATCATAGAATGGGAATCAATAAATGGAAAGCTCTTGGAAGACACTATTCATTGGAGCATGTTATTCCTCCTGCAGAGAAAGAGCTTTCAAGATCTGGTAACATATTTGCACAATATGGATTGTGTGTAGTAAAAACTTAAATTACTTTAAGGAGAATTGCGATGAAAAGGTCAGAAGTAAATATGATATTGAAAGATACTATCGAATTTCTGGAGCAAAGAAATTTTTATCTTCCTCCTTTTGCATTCTGGACTTCAAAGGATTGGAAAAGTAAAGGTCATGAAGTAGACGAGATAAGAGATAATCTCATGGGATGGGATATTACAGATTTTGGAAGAGGTAATTTTAGCAAGTTTGGACTCGTTTTATTTACACTTAGAAATGGGAACGATAGCAATCCGAAATATACAAAACCATACGCAGAAAAAATAATGATTGTTGAAGAGAACCAGGAAACCCCAATGCACTTTCATTCTAAGAAAATGGAAGATATTATAAATAGAGGGGGAGGTAATATTTTACTTAAACTGTACAATTCCACTGATGATAAACAATTAGACAAGAATGCATCTGTTAGGGTTTCTTTGGATGGAGTTATAAAACAATTTTCTCCTGGAGAAATAATAACACTTACTCATGGAGAGAGTATAACCTTACCACAAAGGCTATATCACACTTTCTATGCAGAAAATGGCAGAGGGAAGGTTCTTATGGGAGAGGTCTCAAAAGTAAATGACGATAAGATAGATAATCATTTCCTTGAAACAATAGGCAGATTCCCTGAAATAGAAGAAGATGAAGAAGCGCTACATTGCCTTTGCTTTGAATATCCAAAGCTTGACTAAGCCCTCTTAAACTTTTTTTCTAATTCATACTTTGACAGCTTGATCATTGTAGGTCTTCCATGCGGGCAGGTATATTTATTTTCTGAACTGGATAGTTGTCTCAAAAGGGATTTTATCTCTTCTTCCTTGAGCTTAGCCCCTGCTCTGATGGCACTATGACAGGCTATTAACTTGATTATCTCTTCTGTTAAATCTCCTATCTTTTTGACTTTCTCGCTTTCTATAAGCTCATCCAGAACATCAGAAATCACCTGTGTGATATTAGCGTTTTTTAAAATCGCTGGTATTGAGCGTATGCTGAAAGTATTTTTTCCAAAAGGCTCTATCTGAAAACCAAGGGATTTAAAATAATCCAGATATTTCTCAAATACCACTGCCTGCCTGTAATTAAGATTAAGAGTTAGAGCAATTAAAAGCCCCTGGGATTCTACCCTGGAAAGAGAGAGATCTTTAGTTAATTTCTCATAAACAATGCGTTCATGAGCAGCATGCTGGTCGATAATTACAAGATTTCCCTCAAATTGAGTGATTATATAAGTATCGAATATTTGGAGGCTACCTGGTAAAACCTCATACAAACTAGTAAATTCTTCCTGCTCGCAAGTCTTTTGCTTATAAAGATACTTTCCAATTGCTTCTTTAATTTCGCTCTCCTGATTTTTCTCTGAAGCTTTTGAAGTTTGGATGTTGAATAATCCAGGGCTTAAATCATGTGTACTTAGTGCCTGTTTTATTGCCTCCTCAATTAATTCATGAACAATCTTCTCCTTAAAGAATTTTACTTCATCCTTTGTAGGATGGATATTCACATCAATAGCAGCAGGGGGTGTATCTACAAAAATAAACACTACTGGGAATCTGCCTCTTGGTACTAGTGTGTGATAGGCTTCGTATATGCTGTGAGATATAGATTTATTATGAGCGCATCGTTTGTTTATGAATATCAGCTGGCTGTTTCTATTGGCACGTGTTTCCTCTGGTTTGGAAATAAATCCATAGATATTTAAAAGGTCGTTTCCTCCTTCTATTGGTAGAAGATTGTTTGATACTTGTTCTCCAAAAATGGAGGTTATTCTTTTTAAGAGATCATAAGACGGCCCTATATTAATAAGCTCACGTCTATCATGAACAAGCCTAAAGTATATATCAGGCCTAGCGAGCGCTTCAAATGTTACAACATTTACGATATGTCCTGTCTCTGTAGCCTCTGATTTTAGAAACTTGCGTCTGGGAAGTGTGTTAAAAAACAGATCCTCAACCCTCACTGTTGTTCCATCAGCCCGTCCTGTCTGGTGAGATTTTATTATTTTACCTCCAACTGTTTTTATTAAAAAACCAAAAGGGCTATCCTTGGATTTGGTTATAAGTTCTAATCTTGAAACCGAGGCTATACTAGGCAAAGCCTCCCCTCTAAAACCGAGTGTATTTATTTTGAAGATATCATTGACACTACTAATCTTACTTGTTGAGAAACGTTCTAAAGCAAGTACAGCATCATCAGACACCATTCCTGTTCCATTATCAATTACCTCTATTAATTTTTGTCCGCCAGCTTTGATATTTATTACAATTCTTGTTGCTCCGGCATCTATAGAATTTTCTATGAGTTCTTTTACTGCTGATGCAGGCCTTAAGACAATCTCACCTGCTGCAATTTTATTGGAAACATGTTCAGGAAGGATTTTAATTAAATTAAGGCCCATCAATTAGCCCAGTTTTTTCTCTAAGGCTTTTACTTTTTGAGAAAGCTCTTGAATGCTTTTATACATTTCCGGCAGACGATTGCGATATACTTTAATCTTTTGCTCTTCTTTGAGCGGTATAGCAGGATAACCGGATACGCACATGTCAGGACTGATGTCTTTAGTCACTGCGGATTGTGCGGTTATTATTGCATTATCACCAATTTTTATATGTCCTGCAAGTCCGGCTTGCCCTGCAATAGTAACCTTATTTCCTAGTGTTACGGATCCTGATATGCCAACTTGAGCAATAATCACACAATGCTCGCCAATGTCTACATTATGTGCAATTTGAACAAGATTATCAATCTTAGTCCCCCTGCCAATTCGCGTTCTTCCAGCTGTAGCTCTATCAATAGTAACATTAGCTCCAATTTCAACATCATCTTCAACAATTACTGTGCCAAGCTGTGGAACCTTCTTATTAAAAACTCCTTTGATTGGCGTAAAACCAAATCCATCGCTTCCAATCACTGCGCCGTTGTGGATTATTACATTGCTGCCTATTATTACTCTTTCTCTTATACTTACATTTGCGTAGATTAATGTATTAGCGCCTATCCTGGCGCCGTTACCTATGAAGACTCCAGGGAAAATAACAGTATTGTCTCCTATTTGTACATCATTGTCTAAAACAACATGTGCCTCTATGGTAATATTCTTTCCCAGTTTAGCATTCTTGCCTATAACAGCAGTCTTATGAATCCCTGGTAAGGGCATTTCCTTGTTTATTTGCAGATATTCCATTATCTTAACAAATCCGATATACGGATTATCTGTACGTATTACAGGTCTCCCATTTTTATCCGTCTTTTTATCAACAATGATTGCTGAGGCTTTGGTAGTTCTCAAGAGAGGATAATAACGGGCATTTGCTAGAAATGTTATATCTCCTTTTTTTGCTTCTTTTATACCGGAAATGCCAGTTATAACCATGCTGGAATCCCCTTCAACCTTCCCATCTATAAGCCGGGCAATTTGTGCAAGGGTCATGTTTAATATATTAGCCATAGGTTATATTCTACGCTTTCCTAAAGTCGTCAACAACTTCTTTTTTTATTTCAATATATGTAGTTTTGTTTTCTGACTGGGATGTTTCCTCTTCATAAGTTGCAATATAAAACGGCAGATTTTTTTGTCCAATTATGGAACTTCCCTCAAGGACAACAGCTCTTTCAACGATATTTCTGAGCTCGCGCACATTCCCTGGCCAACTATAATTTAGGAGCGCATTCATTGCAGTATGTGAAATGCCATCAATTTTTTCCCCAATAGATTGAGAAAATTTCTGGATAAAATACTGAACTAAAAAGGGGATATCTTCCTTTCTTTCAAGCAGTGGTGGTAGGGTTATATAAGAATCTGACAGTTTATTGTAGAGTGCTTTACTAAATTTAGATTCCTTTATGGCTACAGGTAGATTTCTGTTTGTTGCAGCAATGATCCTTACATCTACTGTTACTGTCTTTGTTCCTCCATCTCTCTCAAATGTCTCTTTTTCAAGCAGTCTGAGAAGTCTCTCTTGAACTTGTTCAGACAAAACTCCTAATTCATTAAGAAAGAGTGTTCCATTATTAGCTAACTCAAGTCTCCCAATCTTTCTCTCTTCTACTTCTGAGAAGGCTTGCTTTTCGTATCCAAACAGCTCACTTTCTAAGAGTTTTTCAGAGAGCGAAATGCAATTAGCAACAATAAAAGGCCCATCTTTTCTAGAACTACAGTTATGAATTGTTCTAGCTATAAGTTCTTTTCCTGTGCCACTTTCTCCATATATTAATACTGCACCTTTTGTCTTGGAAACTTGTTTTATTAACTTATACACCTTCTTCATTCTGCTGGTTTTTCCAATTATTTTATCTGAATGTTTGACTTCCAGCTCTTCCTTTAAATATTTATTTTCTCTCTCTAAAAATGTAAGTCTATATGCCTTATCAACAGTGATCTTCATTTCTTCTAAGTCAAATGGTTTAAGAATATAATCATACGCTCCCTTTTTCATTGCTTCTACAGCAGTCTGAATTGTACCATATGCTGTCATCATGATTACCGGCGCTGTGTTATCTCTTTTCTGTATTTGTTCTAACAGTTCAATGCCATTCATATTAGGCATCTTCATATCTGTAATAATGAGATCAAAATCTACAGTTTCCATTTTTTTCAAGGCTTCCACTCCGTCCTTAGCCTGTTCAGTTTTGTAATTCTCGTTTTCAAGCATAATTTGCAAGATTCTGCGTATCTTTAGCTCATCATCTACAATTAACACACTTGCTTTATTCATATTGTTCCCCTTATGCAGAATTAATGGGAATACATACAGAGAAAATACTTCCCTTGCCCTCTTGACTTTCTACTTTAATAGCTCCATGATGATTCTCAATTATTTTATGTGCAATAGCCAAGCCTAAACCGGTACCCTCAGGTTTTGTTGTAAAGAAAGGATTAAACACCTTGTCCATTACATCCTTAGAAATACCACATCCTGTATCTCTAAATGATATCTCCATTAATTTCATATTCTTGTTAGCATCTCTCTTGATAGCAGTTTTTATTTCCAGCCTTCCGCCATTAGGCATTGCTCCGATAGCATTTAAAATAAGATTAAGAAATACCTGATGCATTTGTTCTACATCAACCATCACAGGAGGTAAATTCTTTTGAAAATTCTTATATACTTTAATGTGGTTTTTTGATATTTCAATATTTGTCATTTGCAAGGTTCTATCTATAATAGGTGCAATTTGATTAATTTCAAGGTTTGATTTTTGAGGACGTGCAAAATCAAGAAATGACGTTACCACCTTATTCAGCCTGTCAGTCTCTTCAATTATATATTGGGTCAGCTCCTTATTATCATTCTGCCCCTGGAATCTGTCTCCCAGTATTTGCGCAGAGTTTTTAATAATAACCAGAGGATTTCTGATCTCGTGAGCCACTCCAGCAGCAAGTTCGCCGAGCGCCGCAAGACGGTCTTTTCTGCGCAGCTCCTCCTCCAGGTGCCTGAGTCTGCGCAACTGTTGGGTCATATCATTAAAAGCATTTGCCAAATCTTTTATTTCTCCTTTTGCCTTTATCTGTATCTGATGTTCAAGATCTCCTCTGGCCACAGCTCTTATTCCCCATGTAAACTTGCGCAAAGGATGAGAAATACTTCGCGCTATCAGAACTCCTATTACCGCAGATAATAATACCCCAAGGAATATTAATATTATAAGAAACTGTCCAACAGCAGTTTGAAATGCATAGGTTTTTTGTATACCAACAAATACAACTCCAAAGACCTTTTTGTCCGGGCTCATAAGCGGGGAGCACAACCCATAAAAATGTAGCTTGTTATGATAAATATCCCTTCTATACTCGGAAGCGCCTTGCGCATATATTTTATTGATAAGTTCTTCTGCGCCAAGCACTACTCGCCCTCTGTCCTTTATAGCTTTTGGATATTGAGATGACTCAAAAAACAGGTCTATATCAACCCCCATTTTCTTCTCTATATCCTGAAAGATTTCTTTTTTAACAGTGTAGCCTGCCACTATTTTCCCTACTACTTTTTCATTTTCCCTGATTTCTAGTCCTACACCAGCAATTAATTTTTTTATGTTATCCTTTTTCAAAAGCACAAGCATTCTTTTTTTATCCGCTTGTTTCATTACATTTGGAGAAATACTCCCGGAAGAGAACTTGAGTTCTCCTTTTTCATTTGTAATGAGTATTGTGTCAATTTGCATTTCCTTCTCTAGCATATCCAGAAGTTTTATTATCTGCTCTTCATCTTGCTGTTTAAATGCTTGCATAAACACAAAGTTGCTGAGTATAATTTCTCCAATTAGAGCAGCTCTATTTTCCAGGTTATCTATTTTATCTGTAATTAAATCTGTTGCACTATGGGTTTTTCTCTTTATATCTTTTTCTAATTGCACAGATATAACTCTTGTAGCTACAAAGGTTGAGATTAAAATAGGCACAAGAGCCATTAACATAAAGGAAAAGATAAGCTTGTTCTGAATATTTGGCTTAAAAAAGGACATAGCTAATTATACTCAAGTTGGGGTTTAAATGCAAAATAATAGGAAGGTAATGCAAGAAGTTTTATGCAAATTCATACTATCCATCTCTCCTAAGGACTATAAATTATCAGTCACATCCTAAATTGTTTATGTTTCTTCTCTTCACCTTGTGGATACTACCGTTCTGTGAATAACTTTCCAAGTT